>CAUTEL010000213.1:0-3170 GCA_963537185.1 uncultured Oribacterium sp.
CTTATATACTATATGCATTATATCAGAAAAGTTCTTAAAATTGAATCTTCCGATGGGAAAAATGATGCTAGTTTTGTCTGTGCCAAGGAATGGTTTGGAACAAGAAATAGGAGAAACCCTTGCGGCCTTTGTTCTTCGCCGTTGAAGTTAGTTTTTATCCAATAGATTGATTTTTCGTCCAAAAAACAGCATAATTGGACGAAAATAAGAGGCGTTGGACGAAAGGAGGAAGCCCTCGACTTACATGAGGTGAGAAGAAAAACCAGCGAAGACTTTATCACCGCATACTTAAGAAGCGATGTCGGTGATTTTGAGCTGGAGCTTACCTGGCTGAAAGACTACCCGGATGGATACGGCGGGAGATTTTGCCGTAAGCTCATCAATATTTACTATCTTGAAAGAAGGGTTGATGCGAAGCAGAAGAGCACAAAAAAAGAATGTGAAGAGCTAAAGCAAAAAATAAATATTATACCCTAAGCAATATTTACAGGAATCGACTTTACTAACAGGAGAATAGGATGAGACTTTGGCATGAACAAATAATTCCTCTACTGCCGAAAAATCAGCTTCTAGGGCAGCATAGAGAATGCTGTGCCCTGAGGGGGAATGGATGGAAGAAGAAGCATAAAACGGTAGATTATGTATTTTCATATTCTCCATATGAGCTCTTTCTCTATCATTCCTTAGTGATGGATGAAATGGAAAAAAGAGGGTATCAGGTCTCTATAGAATGGAGAGATAAGAATTATAGGGGAAAGATAGCGGAAAAATACCGTAATCTTGAAGAAAAAATGATTGACGGTCCGATTTACAAAGAACATAATCAGGAATATTTACAGGAGTGTATCGAAAACTTGCGAGAAAAAGGGATTGAATTGGAATTATAAAACCAGAGTAGAGGAAACTCCCCTTTTCCATATTGAGATTATAGAAAGAGTAGAAATGGCAGATAGAAAAGAAACAGCAAATAGAAGAAACGAACAGATAGATCGGAAGCCGAGGAAAGGCAAGAAACAACGCAAGATACTTGCCTTACTCCTTGCCTGCATTTTAGGAATCATAGCGCCCTTTGCCTTTAATACCAAATTGAAAATACAACACTATTCGCTGGAAAGTGAGAAACTGACAGCACCTGTTCGAATTGTCCTCATCACGGATTTACATTCCTGCTCCTATGGGGAAGGGCAACGCGAGCTTATAGACGCGATTCATGCACAGAAGCCGGATATTATTTTACTGGGAGGAGATATTTGTGATGATAAGCTTCCCCATCGGAATACCGAGCTGGTGCTTCGTGCTATAGCGGATAAATACCCTTGCTACTACGTTACCGGAAACCATGAGTATTGGAGCCGTGAGATTGAAAAGATACTAAAAATCTTTCAATCTTACAATATTCCTGTCTTGGAGGGCAGTTTTGATACGATTGATGTGCGCGGGCAAAAATTGAATATCTGCGGTATATCAGATCCGGATATTCTTAAGTACACCGATAAGAACTACAGCATTACCGAACAATTGAAAGATGCAGCTGTCGCATCGGAAAATGGGAACTACAGTATCCTTCTTGCCCATCGACCCGAATTGATTGACTCCTACTTAAACTATGATTTTGATCTGATTTTGGCGGGACATGCTCATGGCGGACAATGGCGCCTGCCCGGAATCATCAATGGACTCTTCGCGCCGAATCAAGGCTTCTTTCCCCGGTATGCCGGGGGAAAATATCGATTTGAGGATTCCTATATGATTGTCAGTCGGGGGCTGGCAAGAGAAAGCACTCGTATTCCGCGAATCTTTAACCGGCCGGAGCTGGTTGTTATAGATATTTCCTAAAGGGAGGGAAAATGGGAGTAAGTAAGGGCGCAAGGAAGCAAGGAAGGGAGAGCGACAGCCTCCATACCGAGAAGGTGAAATATTTTACGGAGTAATATCATGAAAGTAACATATCTAAACCACAGCGGTTTTTTACTGGAATTAGAAGACTGCTATATTATTTTTGACTATTACAGGGGAGAATTGCCGCCTCTGAACCAGAGAAAAGAAGTGTTCGTTTTTTGCAGTCATGTCCATGGAGACCACTATAATCCGAAGATTTTTTCCTTGCTTAATGCGCAGGGGATGAGCTATCAGGCGGTATTGGCAAGTGATATACGGGATAAAAAGCGTCTGTCCGAGATCAAGCACAGCTTTGTTGAGCCTGATAAAAACTATCTGTTGGATCAAGGAATTCAGCTTGAGACCCTGCTTTCCAATGACAGTGGAGTTGCCTTTATACTAAAAACAAAGGAAGGCTCTATCTATCATGCCGGGGACTTAAACGACTGGTATTGGGAGGGAGAGCCGGAAGAAGATAATCGGAGGCTCCGCGAGATTTATCACAGGGAGATTTCGCGAATCAAAGGCAGACATTTTGACCTTGCCTTCGTTCCCCTTGATCCGAGACTGGAGGCGCATTATGCTGACGGGATTCTGTATTTCCTTGAAAATGTGGATTGCGATGCCGTATTTCCGATGCATTACTGGGGAGAGCCCGCTGTGATTCAGCGCTTTCTTGCCGAATATCCAAAGTACCGTTCACAGATTAAAAACACGGAAACAGCGAAAGGAGAAAAGCTATGAAGTTTAAGATGATTCACGAGAATTTAAATGTATCCGATTTGGATCGTTCTCTTCGATTCTATGAGGAAGCCCTCGACTTACATGAGGTAAGACGAAAGACCGGCGAGGACTTTATCATTGTGTATTTAAAGAGTGATGTGGGTGATTTTGAGTTGGAGCTTACCTGGCTGCAAGACCACCCCCAGGCTTATGACTTGGGAGAGTGTGAATTCCATCTGGCATTTCAGGCAGATCATTTTGAAGAAGCGCACAAAAAGCATCAGGAGATGGGCTGCATTTGCTTTGAAAATGAAGCTATGGGTATTTATTTCATTGAAGACCCGGATGGCTACTGGCTGGAGATTTTGCCATAAGTATACCAATTTGGCGCAGTAAAAAATTAGAAGTGTAGATGAGGCTTATGTAGTATAGGTCTAAAATGAGGGTGATTTGAGCTCATCAGTACTTGCGAAAACCTACGAAGCGTTGGACTGTAGAAATCAATAAGCTGAAACGACAGATGCAGTATAGGTATGAAAGAGAGCAATCTGAGCCCGCCGGTACTTGCG
>CAUTEL010000214.1:0-3145 GCA_963537185.1 uncultured Oribacterium sp.
ACTTTCTCTTGTAGCGATTATGTCGCTTCCCGGCTTTGTTCATAGTTTCAGATAGGGCGGTGTTTCCCTCCAGGGCTTTTTTGCGGCTTTCCAAAAAGCTCAACTCTCTGGACGCTTTTTCATCCTCGGGATATCTGCTGCAATACTGCGAAAAAGCATCATAGGCCTTCTGCCATTCCCCTGTTTTTTCCAGATAAACGGCTTCATTATACTCCAGCTCTCTGTCTGCACTGAGTCCCTTTTCCTTCGCTTCATCAAGAGAAGCTCTTGCTTTATCCACATCATCTTCATTTAAAGCTTCTCCGGCGGAATAGACGAGCTTTTTTGCATCAATCCTGTTTTGCAGCTTCTCATAGTTTTTCCCGGAAAGCGCTTCCACATTCTTTAAATCCTCTTCCGCCTCCTTAAGCTTTCCAAGATGAATCTCCGCCTCCACCTTATACGATAAAATGTCAAATTGAAGGCTTCCCACCCTTCCCTTACTCTTTTCCAGTGCAAGGTCAAAGTTCTCCAGAGCCTTTTCCGCGTCTCCCTTTTCTAAAGCGCTGATGCCTTCCATACGATATGCCTTCACCTCACTTTTGCAAGCGGATAGGCTAAGCATCGTCAGCAAAAGTACCCCGACTAATTTTTTATTCAACATAACTTACTCTCTCCTTCCATTTTTACTTTTCCCGCCTTAGGACTTTCCGGTTGTCCCAAATCCCCCTCTGTCACTATTTCCAAGATGCTCAAGCTCCACGAATTGAACTACAGGCTGATGCTGCATAATGCGGAATTGCCCGATACGGTCATTGACATGAATCTCCGTATCCCGCATGGCAAGAATCGGCATCCTGATAATATCATTATCTCCGCAATAGGACTCATCCACAACCCCCATGGAATTAGTCTGAATAATCCCGAAGTTTTTAAAGGCAGAGCTTCTGGGCACAATCCACATCTCATAGCCTTTAGGAAGTTCAACGGAAATCCCCATACTGATTAGGCGGAATTCTCCGGCTTTCATTTTGACCTCTTCCGCAACTCGAAGATCAATCCAATCACTTTTTCCGTCTATATAGCGTAACTTTTCCAGTTCTTCCACATGATACTTAATCTTTATCTTTTCTTCCATTTCCATTTTCCCTTCATCCAGGCATTTCTCTGTCTTCCGACTTCTTCTCTATAGCCAGTTCTACGGCAGGTTCTATTCTGATAGGAATTTAGTGCAGGAGCCTTATCTTCCCGAGCCTTATCTTCCCGAGCCTCTTCTTCGTTCTCTTCCCATGACCAAAGCTCTACCTCATCACTTCTTTCTATAAAGAATTCCGCGTCTTCCTCGTCTTCGGATTCCGTGTCTTTGGCATCTTCGGCTTCCATGTCTTCGGCGTCTTCGGATTCCGTGTCTTCGGCGTCTTCGAATTCCGCGTCTTCTGCTTCCGCCAGATAGGCCTCTATGAACGAATCACTCTCTTCTTCCTCAGAAACGAACCTGCCTAGTTTTCCGGGCTCTCTGCATTCGCTTCCTCCTGCTCTTCCTCTCTTATTTCTATTTCTTTCTCTTCGCTTTCTATGCAATTCTCTTCAGTTTCTGTATCTTCCTCTCTTCTTTCTATATCATCCTCTTTCTCTTCCGCCTTTTCTAAGCTCGTTTCGCTCTCCGCTTTCTCCTCTTCCTCAAACTCCAAGCCGAAGCCGTCCTTCAGTTCCTCTGACACCTCTTCCTTTAGAAGCTTCTCCATTCCCTCGGGAAGTGTAGGCAATTCCTTCAGAGAATCCACACCAAAGCGAGTTAAGAACTCCTCCGTGGTAGCAAAAAGCATCGGTCTTCCGGGCGCATCCAGTCTTCCTACCTCTTCAATGAGCCCGAACTCTACCAGGCGATTCACGGCATGATCCGACTTTACTCCTCGAATCCTCTCGATTTCCACCTTGGTAATCGGCTGACAGTAGGCAATAATGGAAAGCGTTTCCAGTGCGACATCGGAAAGTGCCGGTTTTCTGGGACTTTTGACCACCCGTATCAAGCCCTCATAGGTCTTAGGATGACTCATCATCTGATAGCGGTCTTCCAGCTTCTTAATGATCAGCCCCTCCTGCCTCTCCTCGTACCTTTCTCTCAAACGCTCCGCGGCAAGAAGCGCGCCGTCCTTTCCCATGTTAAGGCAAATGGCGATTTCCTCCACGGAAACGGAGCGCCCCAAGGAAAAGAGCAAAGCCTCTACGAGATTTTCCTCTTCCTTAAGCCGAAGCTTATCTTCTTCCAAAATTTCTTCCTCCAAATCAACCGGCAAAGAAATCTGTCCTAAATCCTCCAATATATTTCCCCCATTTCCATTCTTAAAAACAAGATACTGCACGCTTTGCTAGCGATACTCATTATGAATTACCATCTTAGTCAAACTCTTCTATTCCGGCAAGGTCCAAATTATCGCCCTCTTCCCCGCCTTCTTCCGGAAAGAGCTCTATATCCAAATCGGAAAATGCCTTTTCCTGAGTAAGACAAATCTTCCCCATTTTCATTAATTCCAAAATAGCGAGAAAGCTTACGACCGTTTCACTTCTTCCCTTGCTGTTTTTCAGCATCTGTCGGAAGGAAAAGCGCCCATGCCTCCTTGCATAAGCCAGTACATCCTTGATTTTTCCCTCAAGACTGATTTTTTCCCTCTTAATCTTTCCAAAATTGGAGCGAAGAGTATCCTTTCTGTCTTCCTTCCTCCGTAGAATCTCCTTCATAGTTTCCCGAAGGCGAAGTAAATCAATTCCCCTAAGTAGACCGGCTAAGTCCAAAGGAGGACTGTACCTTTCCACCTCTTCCGGTATACTGGGCTCCTTCCGAATAGAAAGCGGTGCAGACTCTTCCCTTTTCGTAAGAAGCTTACTCATTTTCTTATACTTCTTGTATTCCAAAAGCCTCTGCACGAGTTCTTCCCTGGGATCGACCTCCTCTATATCCTCTTCCTGCTTCGGAAGAAGCATTTTAGCCTTCATCTCCAGAAGAGTAACCGCCATGATCAGGAAGTCGGAAACAATCTCCAGATCCTCTTCCTCCAAGCGATTCACATATTCCAGATACTGCTCCGTAATCTCCGCAATAGGGATATCGTAAATATTGATTTTATTTTTTTCAATTAAATGCAGGAGGAGATCCAAAGGCCCCTCA
>CAUTEL010000215.1:0-3114 GCA_963537185.1 uncultured Oribacterium sp.
GTATTATGAGGTTAAAAAAATATTTTGTTTCTACAAAATCATTTTGGTCAGGAGGGGCTATATGAACTTAGAACAAAACAAAATGGACGAACTGTTCAAATGGGATGGTAAGCCGGCTTTGGCACCTACCATTTCCCTTGCATTGCAGCACTTGGTGGCAATGATCATCGGCTGTGTAACTCCGGCAATTATCATTTCCAATGTAGCCGGTCTGGAAATCGGCCAAAGAATCATTTTGATTCAGGCTTCCTTAACCATGTCTGCTTTCTGTACCTTTTCCCAACTCTTTCCTATTAAGAAGGGAGCCTTCGGAGCAGGACTTCCCATGATTTTGGGAATTAGCTTCGCTTATCTTCCCAGTATGCAGGCTATTGCGAAAGATGGTGGTGGAGTTAGCGCTATCGTGGGTGCCATGATGGTGGGTGGTATTGTAGCTGTCATTGTGGGACTGTTTGTAAAGAGTATTCGTAAGTTTTTCCCGCCACTCATTACCGGAACAGTGGTATTTACCATTGGACTTTCCCTGTATCCTACAGCAGTAAACTATATGGCCGGCGGAGTAGCCAACAGAATGCAAACCCTTGCCGAAAAAGGAATTACCATTAATCCGGCTTTGTATTACGGATCTTGGCAGAACTGGCTGGTAGCATTGATTACCTTAGTAGCCGTAATGTGCTTTAGCATCTTTGGAAAAGGGATATTCAAGTTAGCTTCCATCCTCTTGGGAATGGTAGTGGGATATCTTGTGGCTCTGGGCTTCGGAATGATTTCCTTTGATAAAATCGGAACAGCTTCCTGGTTTGCCTTACCTCACCTTTTACCCTTTGGTGTATCTTTTAATGCACCTGCTTGTATTTCTATCGGTTTGCTTTTTGCTATTAACTCCATTCAGGCAATCGGAGACTTCACTGCAACCACTATGGGTGGTTTCAACAGAGAGCCGAGTGATGACGAGCTTCGTGGCGGTATCATTGCATACGGTGCAACGAACTTCTTAACTTCCTTCTTCGGAGGACTTCCCACAGCAACCTATTCTCAGAATGTGGGTATTGTTATTTCCAACAAAGTAGTAGCAAGAAAAGTCTTTGCTACAACAGGACTGTTTATCTTAGCTTGCGGGCTTTGTCCTAAATTCTCCGCACTGCTTACTACGATTCCGCAGTGTGTACTCGGAGGAGCAACCATCACCGTATTCTCCACCATTGCTATGACCGGAATTAAGTTGATTACACAGGAACCTTTGACTGCTCGTTCCACTACCGTCGTAGGTTTGGCAGCAGCTATCGGTGTAGGTATTGCACAGGCTCCGGCTTCTCTGGAACTGTTCCCCACTTCTTTTACCATGATTTTCGGAAAGTCTCCTGTAGTATTAGCTACTATCATTGCAGTCTTCCTTAATATCATTTTGCCGAAGGAAAAGAAGGTTTAATAAAAAATATAGTCACGAAAAAGGACTGTGAAATAATCTCACAGTCCTTTTTCATATGGAAAATTGTATTGTTGTTATTCCTTAAACATCCGGCTTCTCCTTGAAGCTACGCTTAGATAAAAGCAAATTATTTTCCTTTTTTCTTCGTATCTCTTACTACATTAAAGAGAACAAACAAGGCTAAAACGTTCGGGATTACCATAAGTGCATTGAAGAAGTCAGACATATCCCATACCAAGTTAACCTTTAAGGTTGTTCCTACAACGATGCAGACTACAACGATAGCGGAATAAATCTTTACAGCAGCCTTACCAAAAAGGTATTCAACATTTACCGCTCCGAAGAAGTGCCATCCGAGTACAGTGGAGAAAGCAAAGAAGAACAAGCAGAAAGCTACAAAGAAGTGACCGAAATTGCCGAAGCCGGACACGAAAGCCTGCTGTGTCAATCTGATACCTGTAAATACCTTCCCTGTATCCGGATCAACGGTTCCGAGCATTCCACTGGTTAAAATAACTAAAACGGTTAAGTTTAAAACGATGAAAGTATCGATAAATACGGATACCATTGCGCAAAGTCCCTGTGCATCAGGGCTTTCAGCCTTTGCTCTAGCGTGTGCATGAGGAGTAGAACCCATACCTGCTTCGTTAGAGAAAAGTCCTCTAGCTACACCGAAACGAATTGCCTGACGAATAGTGATACCTGCTGCTGCACCAACTACCGCCTGAGGATTAAAAGCACCGATAAAGATAGAGGCAAATGCTCCGGGAAGTGCGGAAATATGCATAACAATGAAAATCAAGGCACCAATGATATAGATACCTGCCATAATGGGAACGATCTTCTCCAATACGGAAGCCAATCTCTTAGTTCCTCCAAAGAAGATAAAAGCACCGATTGCAGCTACGAAAACGCCGATCGCAACACTGGGAACATTAATGTTCATAACATTAAACACTTCCTTGAACGCTGCACCGATGGAGTTGGACTGCACCATGTTTCCCATGAAGCCAAGTGCAAGAGTGATGAAAATAGCAAAGGCAGCTGCCATTACTTTTCCAAAACTTCCCTTAAAAGCGGCTTTAATGTAGTAAACCGGACCGCCTGTTACCTGTCCGTCCTTCTCCTCTTTATAGGTCTGGGCGAGAACAGCCTCTCCGTAGATAGTAGCCATTCCGAAGAATGCGGAAACCCACATCCAGAAGATTGCACCGGGGCCGCCACTTACAATAGCGGTTGCCGCTCCGGCAAGGTTACCTGTACCAACCTGTGCTGCAATGGCTGTTGCAATAGCCTGGAACGGAGACATTTCTCCTGTATCATGCTTTTCACCGTTCAAATTGATTTGACCGAAAACAAGTTTAAAGCCCTCTCCAAAACGGCGGAGCTGAATAAACTTCAAACGAATTGTGTAATAAATTCCTGTTCCACACAAAAGGAAGATAAGCAAAAAGCCCCATAAGAAATCATTCCCCTTGTTAATGATAGCATTTAATGCTTCCATATCTTTTCTCTCCTCTTCTTGATTGGGCTTACTCAGCCCATACAAATTTGCTGAAAAATCTGCTCTTTCCGGAAACGGGATAAAACAGTTTTGGGAAATAAGACAACTGTTTCCTCGAAAGAATAATGATCGCTACGCCCCTCCTTCTTCTTTTTTTATCTTACCCCAAATTTGTTAATAT
>CAUTEL010000216.1:0-3112 GCA_963537185.1 uncultured Oribacterium sp.
CCGGGGGACAGAGTGAGTTATGCAGCTCGTGTATTTGATGAAAAGGAGATGATGGCTTTAACCGATGCCACCTTGGATTTTTGGTTGACTACGGGGCGTTTTGCCGATGAGTTCGAGAAGAAATTTGCGGAATGGATAGGCGTAAAGCATGCCTACTTGGTTAATTCCGGTTCTTCCGCAAATCTCCTTGCTTTTATGACACTGACGGCACCGGAACTTGGAGAGCGGCAAATTAAAAGAGGGGATGAAGTGATTACGGTAGCCTGTGGCTTTCCGACTACGGTGACACCGATGCTTCAATACGGTGCAGTTCCCGTTTTCCTTGATGTAACGGTTCCGGAGTACAATATCGACATAAGAAGCTTGGAGGATGCCCTTTCCGAAAAGACAAAGGCGGTGATGATTGCGCATACCCTGGGAAATCCTTTTAATTTGGAAGTGATAAAGAAATTCTGCGATGCGCACGAGCTTTGGCTTATTGAGGACAACTGTGATGCTTTGGGCTCCCGCTATACAATTGAGGGAGAGACTCGTTTTACCGGAACCTGGGGAGACATCGGCACCAGTTCCTTTTATCCGCCTCACCATATGACCATGGGCGAGGGCGGTTGTGTTTATACCAATAATGCTAAGTTGAGTCGCTTGATTCTTTCCTTCCGCGACTGGGGAAGAGATTGCATTTGTCCGTCAGGACAGGACAACTTCTGTAAGCACCGTTTCTCCGGACAATACGGGCAGCTTCCGAAGGGATATGATCACAAGTATACCTACAGTCACTTCGGCTATAATCTGAAGGTAACCGATATGCAGGCGGCTGTCGGTGTAGAACAATTAAAGAAGTTTCCAAGCTTTATCGAAAAGAGAAAGGCGAACTGGGCGTTCTTAAAGGAAGCGCTGTCCGATATAGAGGACTTGATTCTTCCCGAGCCTGCTGCGAACTCGGATCCCTCCTGGTTCGGCTTCCTGATTTCCGTGAAGGAAGATGCGGGAGTTTCGCGAAATGATTTGACCGCTTTTCTGGAAAATGCGAATATCCAGACAAGACTGCTCTTCTCCGGTAATCTGATTAAGCATCCCTGTTTTGATCAGATTAGGGGGACAGATGCTTATCGAGTGGTAGGGGAGCTGAAGAATACAGATTTTATCATGGAAAACACCTTCTGGATTGGGGTTAATCCGAGAATGACAAAAGAAATGCTTCAGCATATGGCTGATAAGATTCATGAAGGCATGATGGAGTGCAAAAAGAACTAAAGCTAAAAAGAACTAAAGCTAAAAAGAACAAAAGTTAAAAAGAACAAAAGCTTGAAAAAATTAAAACTATGAGAAAAGACTGCTGAAACCGATATTTACCGGAGTCGGCAGTCTTGCTTTTTTTAAGCCTGCGAAGCATGCAATACCTCCTTAAAGATGGAAACAAGAGAATCTTGCAATTACTTGCTTTTATAAGGAACAGGCATACAGTGCTTGAAAGCTAAAGGGCAAAGAGCACCACCCAGTATTGTTTTCCTTCTTCCGTAACATAGTATCCTACACCGGCTTTCGTAAAGTCTTTTTCTTTGAGTAAGCGGTCATGCCCCTTACTATGGGTCCATGCGGAAAAGGCTCCGTCGGGGATCTTTACCAGTCGCATGATGACTTCGCCGTTTACGCCGTCTTGCCAATGTAGGGGATTTCCGGTACTTGGACGAGTATGAGAATACAATTCGGAAATTTCTTCCGCTCTAACCTGTGCCAGGTCTTGTAAGTCCTCGTCTTTTTCCAAGGCGGGCTTTCCGAGTTTTTTTCTGTATCGGTTTACTAAGCGAAGAACCTCGTCTCGGTACGCCTCCTTGTTATTTAGATACTCTTCTTGAGAGCTGTCGTTAATTCCCAAAACGGGTGTTACAGGAACGGTAGACTGCTGAACGTTAAGTTCTTGTATCTTACGCTGCTGTACAATGTTGGCTACAGTCCATGCACCGTCCGCATTTACCGTAAAACTGTCGGGAGTGATCAAGTCGGTATGCAGGTATCCGTCAGAATCAAAATAATAGCACTCCGCAATGCCATCCCCGTTTCCATCAATCCATTGCCAGGAAGCCTTATAAAAAGTTCCGTCGGGTAGGGAATACCACCAGCGGTTTGTTCCCGCGTCCTTATGCCAGCCGGAGTCTTGGGCCAAACCTAAGACAGTGGAGCCTAGAGATAAAAATATCGCCATGGCTACTCCTGTAAGCTGCTTTTTGGTGATTTTCATTTTCATAGTTTGTCCTCCTTGACTTATCTGAATAGACTTGCTTTTGTACTTAATTTCAGATATTCCTTTTTTCTCTTCTTGATTTTAGCTTGGGTTCTTATTCCTCGTCTTCTTCCTCTTCCTCCTCATAATCGTCTGTATCATCCTCGCCGTCGTTTTCACTGTCCGAATTATCTTCGATATAGTCATCTTTACTATCGTATTTTTGCATATCGACATCTTCCTTTTCGGCCCAGGGATTTGAGGGACCGGGATCATAAGTTCCGTTCGGATTAAGACCGTAACGAGCGGTAAAGGTGGGGTTTCCCCTTCCGGTGATTTTAGCTTTGGACAGCTGAGCTGCTTCTTTTTTTGCTTTTGCCATAAGCTCATCCATTATAGTACCGGGTTTTGTTCGGAAACCGCTCTTCTCATAGTACTTCGGCTGTCCGTCCTCTCCCAGGTACTGCCCGTTATCATTTACCGCATACTTCCCTTGAATAACGGTCTTTTCCGCCATGGCACCATTTTCATCAAAAAAGTAAGCATAGCCGTCTATCGTGGCCCAGAAGCGTTGCATCTTACCGAGATCTTTTTGATTGGTACTCAAAAAGTACCATTTACCTTTATCGAAAATCCAGCCACTGGCCATGCGTTCCCGACCGGCATTGATAAAATACCAGCCTCCCTTGTATTCGACCCAGCCCGGAATGACCTTACCGTTGCCGTTTACATAAGTCCATTCTCCTTTTTTTATAATCCAGCTTCCTTCTTCCGCAAATGCCATTTTTCCGGGAATAAGAAAATGAAACAGAAGAAAAAAGAAGAGCCATCGTTTTCTAAGTTGCAGCATAGCATCCTCCCCGATATGGATATGGTATATTGATTATTATC
>CAUTEL010000217.1:0-3109 GCA_963537185.1 uncultured Oribacterium sp.
CTGTATTTGATGCTTATCTTCCGAAACCGGTTAACGGTACAGAGCTGGAAAGAACTTTATACACGCTCTTGCCGGAAAACCTAATTAAAAAAAGAAGCTATGAGGAGTTCTTTGAATCGGAAATGAAAAGACATCAGATATCTGAGGAAGAAGGAGAGGGAAAAGTATTAGATAGAGAAACCGGATTAAAGTATTGTATGCAGGACGAGGAAGTTTATCGAGAAATACTCACTGCTTTCAAAGACAGCAGTGAGGTAAAGATGCAGGAAATAGAATCAGCTTTTGCGGATTCGGATTTTGCAAAATATCGTCTTTATGTTCATGGTTTGAAGACGACTTCTCTAACAGTTGGAGCAGTTCGGCTTTCGGAAGATGCCAAAAAGATGGAACACGCAGCCAGGCGTATCGTAGAGGGAGTTGAAAAAGAGGAGGCAATGCAGTATATTCGATATAATCATAAAGCATTTGTGCGATTATTCAGTAAGGCGGTTAAAGAGGCAAGCGAGTATGTGCAGTGATTGAGGTAGAGCTATGGATAAATTAAGGATTGCAGTTTGCGATGACGAGATTGTACAGCAAAAAGTAATGCAAGCTTTACTGCAAAAATATTTTGAGGAAAATGATACTTTGGCGGAGGTAAAGTTCTATTCCTCCGGCCAAGAATACTTAAAGGAAAAGAAAAGCGAGATTTTAAATACAGATATTTTCTTACTGGATATTTTTATGCCGGAATTAAATGGAATAGATATAGGGAAAGAATTAAAGAGTATAGGGGCAAAAGGCAAAATTATCTTTATTACAGCAGGGAATGACTTTATTACTGAAGCTTTTGAAATACAAGCTTTTTCCTATATTCAAAAGCCTGTTATTTATGAGAAGTTTTCCAAAGTAATGAATTCTGTTATCAAGAGCTTTGAAAAGACAAGATATATGGATGTAGTTGTTGATCGAGAAAAGCAGAGGATATATCTTGATGATATAGAGTATGTAGAAACTTTAGGAAGAAGACTCGTGATTTACAGGCAGGATGAAGGGGTAGAAACCTATCTGTCGGTAAAAAATTTCATGGATGAATATGGGGAGGAGGATTTCTTACAGATTTCCCGTTATGTTGCGGTTTCCAAAAGTAAAATTCAAAGGATTGTGGGGAGAAGCCTTTATCTAATGAACGGTAGAGAGTTGTCTATTAGTGAAAAGTATTTACCTACTACAAAAAAGTTGCATATAGAGTATATTCATACCAAGAAAGTGGCCAATGTTTAGAAGGTGAGGGGTTAAGATGCAGACTGTGGTGATTGTGGATGATGAGCTTATTCCACGAAGGATTGCAGAGAAGGCACTGGAAGAAATCTATACTGTTTACAGCTATGAGGATGCTCGTGTCGCACTCTCTGAACTTCCTCTGACTCGCCCGGATATTCTACTTGTGGATTTACATATGCCGGATATGGACGGATACGCAATCCTTAATGCTGTTAGGCAGCTTGAGGATCCCGGACTTTGCGCTATTCCTGTTGTAATTATGACTTCTGATGATGACTCGAACAATGAGATTAAAGGCTTTGATTTGGGGGCCTACGATTATATCCGTAAGCCTTTGTTTCCGGATGTCTTAATCCGCCGAGTGGATCGTATTATGGAGCGGGAAGAAGTCTTAAAGCATTTGGAAAAAAAGGCGGAAATAGATATGCTTACAGGTCTTTTGAATCGTAGTACCTGTGTAAGGCAAATTGATGATATCTTAAAGATGCGTCGAGATAGCGGTTTATTTCTTATGCTGGATTTAGATCATTTTAAGATGGTAAATGATTGTTTTGGCCATGACATTGGAGACAAATCTCTTGTTTTGGTTTCGGAAATATTGAAAAAATTTGTTCGTTCCGATGATATTCTGGGAAGAATTGGCGGTGACGAGTTTGTTATTTTCTATCGCGGAGTATGGAACGAAGAGGCTATCAAGGATCGATGTGAGGCCATTTGCGGTAAGGTAAAGGAAGGGATTGAAGAGCTTTTGGAGGCGCCCCCTTCTCTTCAGCTGGGAGTATCTATTGGTATTGCCTATGCTCCAAATAATGGAGAAGACTTTTTGGAACTTTATCAAAAAGCGGATGAGGCCATGTATCATGTGAAAACGGAGGGGAAAGGCGGATACTTTATTTACGAGGAAAAGCAAGAAGAAGGACATTCCGAGGCCGGTATTATCACACTCTCCAATATACAAAGCAGGATTGAAAAACGCGATTTCAGCACCGGTGCCTATATGGTGAATTTTGAGGATTTTTGCAGTATCTATCATTTTATCAAGAGAAGTGGAGAAAGAGAGCACATTCCGGTACAAATGGTTATGCTTACGGTAGAAGAGTCGGAGAAGGTTGATCGCAGAGGACTGGAAGAGAGGATGCGGGAGTTTGGCAGTCTCTTGAACCAAACTATGCGAAAAGGAGATGTAGTGGTTCGGTATGGAAATAAGCAATATATGCTTCTCTTGGTAGGGGCCAATGAAGCAGGCGGCCAAATAGCTATAAGTAGAATTCTGAACAGAAGAACGGAGGAGGAGAATAGGAATTATCCTCTTCAATATGAGGTCAATACACTGATTTCGTGAGAAATAACAGAAAACCCCAGGTTTCAAGCCTCTCTTGGCTTAATTCCTAGGGTTTTAAAATCGTGCAGAAGATGGGAGTTGAACCCACATGAGTGTTACCTCACACGGACCTGAACCGTGCGCGTCTGCCATTCCGCCACTTCTGCGAACTGGAATAATATAGCATCTGGATGGATTCTAGTCAAGATGTAAAATCTTGGAGATGCAGTTGCTTTAGAGGGGATTGAATGGAATCAAGATAAAAAAATTCCGGATGCATCCATTCTTTTGATGCATCCGGAACGTTTAGCGCGCAGAGGGTGGGACTCGAACCCACGCGCCCTTGCGGACAAACGGTTTTCAAGACCGCCTCGTTATGACCACTTCGATACCTCTGCACAAGAACTTTTTTAGAGTAAAGTAAATATTCACTTTTGTCAAGACTATATTAAGATTTGCCACCTTGTCAGTGTAGGATTACAATACATATGTTACATCACAACTAAATAAAGAAAGCGGAAGAGC
>CAUTEL010000218.1:0-3098 GCA_963537185.1 uncultured Oribacterium sp.
AAGCGGATTGAATATAGCTTCTCTTACCGCCGGAATTTACCACAAAGTCAATCTCACGAGCCGTTCGAACGGAATTTCCTTTTTCGTTCTTTTCTCTGGCATATACTACTCCCACATCCACGGAAAACTGCCTTACCATCAATTCGTTATACAAAATGTTTTCCATGATATGAGTCATTTCCTGCTGCCGAAAACCGATTCTGGCATTTCGAAGTCCGATATCCTCACAGTAATATTTATTGGGGGAGTCAAAGTAGGCTTTTCCCTTCACATCATAGCGTTTACTTTCCGAGAAGAGAAAGGCATCCTCCAAGTGTCCGATATACGCTCGAATAGTGTTTGGGGAGACGGAAATGCCTTGCTTGGATTGCAAGCTGTTGGCCAGCTTTGCCGGATTCGTAAGAGAGCCTATGGAAGAACAGAGCAGATCCAAAATCTGCTCTAAGATATCCTGCCTTTCTATCTTTTTTCTTTCCACGATATCCTTAATATACACCTCTGAAAAGAGGGATTTTAGGTAATTCATCTTTGCAGCTTCGTTGGGTCTGGATAAGATTAAGGGCATTCCGCCATAAAAAGTATAGTTGTCAAAGGCTTCATTTTTATCCCCTCCCACTGCGGAATAGTATTCTAAGAAGCTTAAGGGGTGGACACGAATTTCATCGCTTCTCCCGCGAAACTCCGTAAGAATATCACTGGAAAGCATCTTGGAATTACTTCCCGTCACATACACATCCAGATTCGGAATGGAGCGTAAATCATTTAAGGCATCATAAAATCTAATCTTCTTCCCCTTGGGGTTGTAGGGATTCGGGACTTCATCAGACATCTGTATTTCATCAATAAAAAGATAGTGTTCCTCTGTTGTTCCGGAAAGCTTCTCTCTGACAAAAGAACTTAAGCGGAGAGGATCCCTAAATTGAATGTCTTTCGCCAAATCCAGTTCAATGCTAATGATCTGCTCTTCCTTCACCTGATGATTCAACAAATAATCTTTATATAACTTCTTCAACAAATAGGACTTTCCGCATCGTCTGATTCCGGTAATCACTTTAACCAAGCCGTCAAAGCGATAGGATATAAGCTGATTTAAATAGCTATCTCTTTGGATTTCCATAAACCGTCTCCTTTATTGAATTTCATTGCCTTAAAAGGCTTTTATATTCAATACTATAACTTCTATTCGACTCTTATACAAGATACTTTCTGTTGACCTGCCAGGAATAATCTACTGACTTCTCCGGAACATATCTTGCTTTCCTCCCTATATAGAACTTCTTTCTTTTTCTTCCTGAAAGCCATTGCCCCGCCCTCTCTTCCGTGTTACACTTACACAGGCTTATGCGAGTTTTTACTTGCAAAAATTCAAGAGAAAGGAAGGAAAATGCAAATGAAAAGCGGCGACGACACGGATCCTAGTACTTATGATATTTCCATGGGGCAAGGATTTGTGAATATCTATCAATCCTTCCTTCTGATCGGATAAATCGTGAAAATATCATAAGTTCTTTTCCCTGTGTCCATAGTTTTTTGGGAAGGAGCTTACATGAACGAAGAAGAGAGAGTTTTACAGGATTACCAGCAGGAAATTCTGGATATTTTGCGGGGAGCGGATGATCCCGCGGTGAAGAAAGAGCGTTTGGAAGACTATCATGCCAATGATATGGCCTCCTGTCTTCCGGAGCTGACAAAAGAAGAACGAGAAGTTTTCTATTCCTTATTGGATATGGAAAGCCTTGCGGAAATGATGGAATACGCAGAGGATGCAGGGCAATATCTGGAGGAAATGGAGCCTCAAAAGGCTGCCGACATCCTGGTAAAGATGGAACCGGATGATGCGGTAGACTTATTGAAGGAAACCGAACCGGATATCAAGAAGGCTTGGCTCTCTCGCATGCCTTTAGAGAATAGAAAAGAATTACAGTCTTTGGCATCCTATAGTGAGGACTTAATCGGTTCTCGTATGACTACCAATTTTGTGTCTTTGGAAAGCAATTTGAACATTCGGGAAGCTATGCGTTCCTTGATTGAGCAGGCTGCGGAGCGTGACAATATTTCCACCCTTTATGTGGTGGATGAAAATGAATCCTATTACGGTGCAGTAGATTTAAAGGATATCATTATCGCCAGAAAGGATACCAAGCTTGAGGACATTACCGAAACCGCCTACCCCTTTGTTTATGCGGATGAGCGGATTGAGGATTGCTTGGAAAATATCAAGGCTTACTCCGAAAACTCCATTCCGGTACTGGGAGAGGACAAGGAAATTCTCGGTGTCATCACCGCCCAGGATATCTTGGAGGTTTCCGATGACGAGATGGCGGAAGACTACGCTAAGTTGGGAGGTCTTTCTGCGGAAGAGGATTTAAATGAGCCCATTCGAGATAGTGTGAAGAAACGTCTTCCCTGGCTGATTATGCTTTTGTTCCTGGGACTTTTGGTTTCTACCGTAGTGGGACTTTTTGAAACCGTGGTAGCTCAACTCACCATTGTTATGGCCTTCCAATCCCTGATTTTGGATATGGCGGGAAATGTAGGAACCCAGTCTCTTGCGGTAACCATCCGTGTCCTAATGGATGAGCAATTAAAGGCCGGCGACAAGCTGAAGCTGATTGTAAAGGAAATGAGTATCGGCGGCATTAACGGTTTGGTCTTAGGATTTTTCTCCTTAGTGGGAATCGGGGCTTATATCTATTTCTTTAAGCATATGCCCCTCCATGTCTCCATCGGAATTGCCTTCTGCATCGGTATTTCCCTATTACTGGCTATGGTCATCTCCTCCTTTGTGGGAACCATCGTCCCCATCTTCTTTAAGAAAATCGGCGTAGACCCGGCAGCAGCCTCCGGCCCATTGATTACTACCATCAATGACCTGGTGGGAGTGGTAAGCTATTACGGACTGACATGGCTATTAATTTTGGAAATCATGCAGATTAAGGTTGCATAATAAGACAGCAATAAGCAAGTCTTATCAGACAAAATATACTATATTAAGCTGTCCGGCCTATAGTTTAAAAGGTCTATAGCTTAAAAGGCTTTTAGCACAAAACCTGTTGACGAAAACCGCTCTATGCCCTTATGAATCAAGGGCATAGAGC
>CAUTEL010000219.1:0-3096 GCA_963537185.1 uncultured Oribacterium sp.
TGCCTATATTAACTCACAATTTCTCAAGCTTTTTTCCTTTTCGTATAATGGCTACATAACGGTTAAGTGTGTACGAAGGGGCTTAAAGAGCATGAGTTTCCTCGTAGACACCGGAGCATTTCCGGTGTTTTTTTATTCCAATCGGATATTGCTTGCAAAGCTTGCGATATTTCTTTCAGGATAAAAGTCTTCTTCAGGAGAGAAGCTTTTATCTGTTTATCAAAACTTGTTGCAACTTGAATGCAACAACTCATTTAGGAGGTTAAATTATGGACAAGAACCATCAGATGTGGTCAGATCTTGGCATGGATCTGGACAAACATGACTTACTTTGTGCTGCCCTTCCGGGAGCATACGGAGATGTATTTTTAACACAGGAAAATCGACCGCAGGGGATGGACTACTTTAATATGGTTGCTGCGGATATTCACGGGATTCGTCCTGCCGAACTGATTCAAGCGCAAAAAGAAGGGAGAAAAGTCATCGGTACTTTTTGCGTATTTGTTCCGGATGAGGTAATTATTGCGGCAAACGGAATTGTTACGGGGCTTTGTGGTGGTTCTCAGTTCTGGGTACCGGAAGGGGAGAAGGTCCTTCCTGCCAATACCTGCCCTTTAATTAAGGCGTCCGTCGGTGCAAGACTGGGGAGAACCTGCCCTTATTTCCGTATTGCCGATATGTTTGTCGGAGAGACCACTTGTGATGGGAAGAAGAAAGCCTATGAGATTCTATCTGAAGATGTAAAAATGCACATTATGCACCTTCCTCATGGAAAAAGACCGCAGGACATTGCCGCATGGGACAAGGAAATCCTTGATTTTGTAAAGGTAATGGAAGACTTTAGTGGAAATAAAATCGATATTGATAAGTTAAATCAGGCAATTCACATTGTGAATGAAAAGAGAAAGGCTCTTCAGAGACTTTATAATTGTAGAAAGAACAGCTGTGTCCCGATTAGCGGAAGAGATGTTCTTCTCATTATGCAGATTGCCTTCTTTGATGACCCGGAGCGTTTAACGGCACAAGTGAACAGTCTTTGCGAGGAGTTGGAAAGAAGAATAAAAGAGGATGTTTCCATTGCGCCGAAGAATGCACCGAGAATTTTAATTACAGGAACTCCTATGGCTGTCCCGAACTGGAAGATGCATAATATTGTAGAAACCAGCGGCGGAATCGTGGTATGCGAAGAAAATTGTACGGGAACCCGTTATTTTACCAATAGCGTAAAAGAAAACAATCAAACTATGGAAGAAGCGGCATCCTCCCTTACAGAGCGGTATTTTAATAACATCCATTGTGCCTGCTTTACCCCGAACCCGGAAAGAATCGATGATATCCTAAAACTTGCGAAGGAATATCAGGTAGACGGTATTCTCAATGTAAACTTAAAGTTCTGTAATCTCTATGCTACGGAAAACTATTTTGTGGAGAGACGCTTAAAGGAAGAAGGCTATAAGGTATTAAGCTTGGAAACAGACTACGAAGACAGTGATGCGGAGCAGCTGAGAACCCGTGTCAGTGCATTCCTTGAAATGATTGAAGCAAGTAAGTAAGAAAGCTAAGTCCTGTGGAATATTTCTTTAGGGAAACAGGAAATAGGAAATCTGGCAAAATTGTTTTTTTTCTTAGAAAGAAGAAGCCGGTAGAAATGACAAAATACTATATTCTTTTTGATAATCATGAACAGGCTATTAAATTGCGACGAGATTTACAAAATGCGGGAATCAACTCTGTCATTGCACCAACTCCTCGTGAGGCAAGTCTTTGTTGCGGTGTTTGCCTTAGGATAGACGAAGAGGAGTATCCGGCACTTGAGCAATATATAAAGAATAATACAGCAAGTTACCGTGAGCTGAAGAAGATTTATGAATCTTTTAATGCAAAACGGGATTCCTACCTTTAATACTGATAGAATCATCCATTATCTAAGTATAATCTTCATTAAAAATAAACCGTCTAAGCTTTAACTTGGCTCCAAAGCTAAGTCATAAACTTAGACGGTTTTTATTACTTACAAATTACTGAACTTTTGTCTTTAAACCTTACAATTTAAGCAGTCCCCATTGTGTAATAGCCTTTCATGCTTTATGATTAAAAAAGATTATGAGAAGAGGTTTAGTATGATTAATAAGAAATTTTTAAGTTTATGCTCCATAGCGCTTCTTAGCTGCCTTTTTATTTTTCCCGTATATGCCGGACAGTGGCAAAAAGGGAGCGGAAAAAATAAAAATAAATGGTGGTATAATCATTTAGACGGAAGCTATCCGAAAGCGAGCTGGGTATGGATTGACAGCAGCGGGGACGGATATGCAGAGTGTTATTACTTTGATAGTAAAGGATGGTTGCAAACTTCCAAGACCATTGACGGATATACAGTTGATTCTACAGGAGCTTGGGTGGAAAACGGATTGGTCAAGCTTAAATCCGTTAACGAATCCGGTGTATTCACTAATGGTAAAAATGAATACAGTACGGGTACTGTAGAAATGGAAGGAGACTTAAATCTCGGTACGGAAGTAAAGGAAGATGCGATTTCCTATGTGGAGAATTCAGTATCTGCGAAAGCAAACCCTTCTCTTACAAAAAGTGATAATAAAAGTGGATTAAAAAACGGTTTCGATAAGAAGGATGAAACAAATGTATTGGATATTACGGACAGCTTTGGTGATCCGAGTCCTGAGGCGTTAAATACAGTATCCGGTTCCAATAAGGATATGAGTGATATTATTGCTTATGCTCGTTCGTTTATCGGTGTTCTTCCTTATAAAACGGCAGGAGCTTCCCTTGTGACGGGGGCTGACTGCTCCGGCTTTACACAGCAAGTATTTAAGAAGCACGGAATTACGATTCCAAGAGATTCCCGCTCACAGTATGCTGAAGCAATTAAGATATCCGAGTCGGAATTACAGGCCGGAGATTTAATTTTTTATGGCTCTAGCCCGAGTACCATTTATCATGTGGGAATCTATTCCGGTAATGGTACGATTATTCATGAAACAAGAACCGGTGATTATGCGAGAGAACATGATTATCATTACGCTAAGCCATTCGGCTTCGGAAGATATCTCCGCTAATTGTCTTTTTACGGGACGGACC
>CAUTEL010000220.1:0-3092 GCA_963537185.1 uncultured Oribacterium sp.
TCCTTATAGAGCACAATTTCTCCGCGCCTTCTCGTCTCTTCCATAAGAATGAGCCTCTGGTTTTTTGATCCTCGAAAGAGGAGTGTGATATCTTTTTCCGCTTCTATAAAACGCCCGTCCACAAGGACAGTAAGGCAAGAAAAGAGCTCATCGAGCTCTTTTTTTTCTTCTCCTTCTCGAGAAAGAAGTTCTTCATAGGTGTAGCCGGAGTAGCACCAGATATCCTTCTTGGGAAGTCGTTCTTTTACCTTCCTTAGAAGCGGCAGAAGGGCATGAAGATTCACAGGATATAGAGGCTCTCCGCCAAGTAGACTTAATCCCTGAATCTCCGGCTTGGAAAGGGCTGTCAGAACCTTCTCCTCCACTTCCTCCGTATATTTTTCCCCGTATTCATAATTCCAAGCAATCTCGTTAAAACAGCCCGGACAGGCATGAGGACAGCCGGAGACAAAGAGACTGACTCTTATCCCCGGCCCGTTTGCCACATCGAAATATTTTACTTCCGCATAGTGCATAGTTTTCTTCCCCTAAAAGATAAGAATATCCACAGTGATGTGTATATTGAAATAAGGGGTAATCTGAGCCCGTCAGTACTTGCTGAAAGCAAGCGTTAGCGACGCTTGAAGCTTAGTACTGTTACGAGGCGAGGTTAGCGAGAGCGTGCCCCTGTTTCAATATACACATCATGTGGAAGCATAATTTTATGCGCAGAAACAAAGACTACAGGTGCAGTACCCTATCCTTAATCTCCTGTGTTCTCCCCTGATTCCAGAACTGCGTTCCGATATATCCGCAGGTTCTTCTTGCCACGGAAAGCTGTTCCTGATTCGTATTTCCGCAGTTCGGACAACGCCACTGGAGCTTTCCGTAACTGTCTTCGATAATTTGGATTTCTCCGTCAAAACCGCAGGCACAGCAGTAATCGGACTTGGTATTCAGCTCCGCATACATGATATTCTCGTAGATAAACTTCATGAGGCTGAGTACCGCCGGAATGTTGTTCTGAAGATTCGGCACCTCCACATAACTGATTGCGCCTCCCGGAGAGAGCTTCTGGAAGTCCGCCTCAAAGGAGAGCTTAGAGAAGGCATCAATCTTCTCCGAAACATGCACATGGTAAGAATTTGTAATGTAGTTTTTATCCGTGACTCCCGGAATTTCTCCGAAACGCTTCTTTAAAGCCTTCGCAAACTTATAGGTGGTGGATTCCATAGGAGTACCGTATACGGAGTAGCTAATATTCTCTTCCGCTCTCCACTTCTTGCAGGCCTCGTTCAGCTTCTCCATAACCTTTAAGGAGAACTCTCTTCCCTGCTCCGTCGTATGAGAAACGCCGAGCATACGAACACACATCTCGTAAAGCCCTGCATAGCCGAGAGAAATCGTGCTGTAGTTATTGAAGAGGAGCTTATCGATGGTCTCCCCCTTCTTCAGTCTTGCAAGTGCACCGTACTGCCAAAGAATCGGCGCTACATCGGAAACCGTACCGAGGAGTCTCTCATGGCGAAGACGAAGAGCCTTATGGCAAAGTGCAAGGCGCTCATCCAAAATCTCCCAGAACTTCTCCATATCTCCTTCTGCGGAGCAAGCCACATCTACTAAGTTTATGGTTACTACACCCTGATTGAAACGACCGTAGTACTTGTGCTTTCCATTTTCTCCAAGTCCTTCTTTGTCTTCCGTAAGGAAGGAACGGCAACCCATACAAGGATATACATCTCCGCCCTTATACTCCTTCATCTTCTTTGCGGAAATGTAGTCGGGCACCATTCTCTTGGCCGTACACTTTGCGGAGAGTTCCGTCAAATAGTAGTAGGGCGCATCTTCCGTAATATTGTCCTCATCCAAAACATAGATGAGTTTAGGGAAAGCCGGGGTAATCCATACGCCCTTTTCATTCTTTACCCCCTGCATTCTCTGACGAAGCACCTCTTCGATAATCATGGCAAGGTCATCCCGTACCGGACCCTTCTCCACTTCATCAAGGTACATAAACATGGTCACAAAGGGAGCCTGTCCGTTACAGGTCATAAGGGTAATGAGCTGATATTGGATAGTCTGGATTCCACTCTTAATCTCTTCTCTTAAGCGGCGATTTACAATCTTAGTGATGATTTCCTCATCCATGCTTTCGCCGGTATCTTTTCTCTCCTCAATAACGGCTTCTCTAATCTTCTGTCTGGAAATGTCCACGAAGGGCGCCAAGTGGGAAAGCGTAAAGGACTGTCCGCCGTACTGGTTGGAAGCCACCTGTGCCACAATCTGCGTGGTTACATTGCAGGCGGTAAAGAAACTGTGCGGCTTCTCAATCATTGTTTCGGAAATCACCGTACCGTTCTGTAGCATATCTTCTAAGTTAATGAGGTCGCAGTTATGCTCCTTCTGCGCATAGTAATCAGAGTCATGGAAATGGATGATTCCGTCCTCGTGAGCATGCACAATATCTTCCGGGAGTAGCAGTCTCCTTGTTAAATCCTTGGAAACCTCTCCCGCCATATAATCTCTCTGTGTGGAGTTAATAACCGGGTTCTTATTGGAGTTTTCCTGCTTCAGCTCTTCGTTTGCCTGATCAATAAGTGCCAAGATATCGTCGTCCGTAGAATTCGCCTTTCTTGCCATTTCTCTCTTATAACGATAACGGACATACTTCTGCGCCACCTCATAGCCGCGCATCTCCATGATGGCAGTCTCTACCATGTCCTGAATTTCTTCTACATTCACGGCATAGCTTTTCGCCTGAATCTTCTTTACCACACTATCTGCAGCCGCCTGGATCTGATAAGCGTTTAGCTGATAAATCGGGTCAACCTCCTTGTTGGCCTTTTCAATAGCATGAACTATCTTCGACAGGTCAAACTTCACCTCGTTGCCGTTTCGCTTAATAACATTCTTCATGAGTAGAACTTCTGTTTCCATACTTCCCCCTAGCAGTGAAAAAAGTCGGAAAAGACCGACTTTTCGAGCTTTCTGCACCTTTTTTTCGGTTCATTCTGTCAAGTCTTAAATCCCGAACAAAACATGATATTGTTTAATTTTTCCGTTCAAGTACTATATATTGTGTGACGCCCCCTATCATACGACAAATTTTCGAA
>CAUTEL010000221.1:0-3089 GCA_963537185.1 uncultured Oribacterium sp.
ACTTATTTCTATCTAAAAAAGCTTTCTTCTTATTATACCTAAAAAATGTTCTTTCAGAATAAAATCTCCTAGCTTTCCTACTTTTAGCAGCGAACGATATGTTAGAAAGGTCATTCCCCTCCCCCTTTATAATTTTTTCTCTCCTGCCGATAGGAAAGACATGGGGAGGTGCTTCTCTTACCCTTCCCTTTTCGATGCGGAAACAGGGAGGAATAAAATGAAAAATAAAACAAGGGAAAAAGCAAGGCTTTTCCGTGCTCCGAAGAGTCTTATCCATAGATTAGAAAACTCGCTCTGTATCTTACCGGGCTTGCTCCATGTCTTACCGGTCTCACTCTGCACCCTAACAAGCTTCGTCTTTTTTCTTTCCGGAACGGCTAAGGCGGACTGGATAAAGGGAAATTCTAAAAATGCATGGTGGTATGATCTTGGAAATGGAAAGTATCACATGTCCTCTTGGCAATGGATTGACGGCAATCATGACAGCATTGCAGAATGTTACTGTTTTGATGAAAATGGATGGATGTTTGAAAATACCATTACGCCGGATAGGTTTACTGTAAATGAAAATGGGGCATGGACTGTTGATAACATTGTCCAAACTAAAAGTGCGAATTTGATTTCTCAGAATAACAATACTGACACTGTAAGCAATAATTTCACAGAAACAAAAAATAATAATCTTACCGAAACAAGGAACAATGAGAAAAATCAAAGTATTGAAGATTTTAACGAAAGACAAGATGAATATCGTGCAGATCTTTTAAGAAGAGTGAATAAGCATAGAGATAGACAAGGCTTGAACACTTTAGAGGAAAATGATTACTTACAAGAAATGGCACAGATTAGGGCTGAAGAATTAAGTATTCGGATGTCTCATATTAGACCGAATGGTGAACTAGCTTTGGGATATGGTGTGAATGGCGAAATTGCTACAAAAGGAGCGAAAACCCCAATAGATGCTTTTCTTGCTTTTAAGGTAAGTAAACAGCATAATGAAACAATGTTGGATAGAGATTTTTTAACTTTCGGTTCCGGATATTATTTTGATGAGAAGGGAAAGTCTTATTGGGTTATTCTTTTTAGCACATCTCCTAAACCGGAAACGCAAAGAAAACAATAAGCCACAAAATCCCCGGGCCAAAACGGCTCGGGGATTTATTACATTTTAATATGGTCTACAGCGTAATCTTTTCAAGAAAAAAGTGTCCGGGTCACTTTTTTTGGGGGTAGTTTTAACTCCTTTTTTATAAACCTAAAGCAGTTTAGCACTGACACCGGCAGAGCGCCGTTCTCCTACTTCTTTGCAAGGATAAACTGGAAATACCGTAAGCAGGCATAAATCGTAAATACTGCTGCAATAATCGTTTCTACTAAAACCACGGGCTGTAAAAAGGCAACACTCATGCCCATCTTTGTCAGTACCGCAAAGCACTGCTTCGTCGCAATGGCGGAAATCACGAAGGGGAAGGTAAAAGCCGCATAGCTCGGGTAGAAGGGGAAACGCAGGAACTGCACGCTCTTAAAGAGAGCAAAAAGGTAAATCACCGTGGTTGCCGCAAGTAAGAACAGGACGAAGCTCCGGTTTTTCTCCGGAAAAGCCTGAATATAGCCTGCTGTACTAAGTGCCATAGGCGCGGCATAAATCATCATCAGGGGCTTTGCAGGATCTGGCACGGGAAGTTTCACATAGCGCTTTGTGACTACGCAAAGCAGAATCAGTAAAGCGACGAAACCGAAATAAAAAGCAGCCTGCCCAAAGGGAAGAGCCTGATACGCCGGAGAGGTGAGGGAAGCTACTGCAATTCCCACATACACGATAAACCAAACCGTATGTACATTTTTCTCGTCAAAAGATAGTACATATTTCTTTGTAAAGTAAAGAATCAATCCAATATGCAAAGCAATCGCAAATACCCATAAAGGGAAGGAAATAGCCGGCACAAAGGGCTTAGCATAAACGGAAAGCAGCATCAAGGTCATCGGAAAGGTTGCAAAAACACCTGCCCCTATTGGGGTGGAAAGTTCTTCCTTTACCGCATTCGGAAAGAGTACGAGCTTCAGGAGAAGCAGGAGAAGAATCACAGAGGCAATGCCGCCGAAAAATAAACGAATCCCTTCTCCATAGCTTTGTAATAAATTACCAAGTGCCGCCATACCGAGCATCACGCCCGAGAAGGCAAACGGTGTCTTTTTAATTTTTTCCATTTTTATGGCAGCTCCTTATACTGCTTTTTCTTCGTGTACAGGGGGGAGGTAGGGTGCATCCAAGCCCTTAATCGGATCGGAATCCACATTTTCAACGCCCAGCTCACGGCAAAGAATCTCTGCTACCTTTCCTGCGCAAAGTCCGGTAAAGGCGATACACTGCTTTTTGTGTTCTCCTTCCGCCATCTCAAAGCCTCTGGTAAGGACACGACAACAAGCAGCATGCTTTGCATTTGCCTCTCTAAACCAATCATGAAGCTCCTTGGAAAGGGCCATGAGGGCATTTACCTTCGGGTCCTTCGGCCCGTCCGGTGTCGTTCTTCCGAAGAACATACTGAGTGCCAGGATTCCGCCGTTCAATGCGCCGCACATACATCCGGAACGCCCTGCTCCAACGGACATACCGGAAGACATCGCGATAACGGACTCGGGAACATCCGCCTGAAAGGCATCACGCATCGCCTTCATTACCGCCTCACAACAGAAATATCCGCCTGCATAAAGCTCCTCTGCATTTTGTAAAACCGCATGTGGGCTGACTTTCGTCGCTTTGTAGCCAATAACTGATTCCATAAAGTCTCCTTTCTCGTTCTTAACAAGCTCTCACAAAACTAGTCCGCAAGAATTGCTAAGGGTATATAAACTCAACTTTAACAGTATACAGGAGCCTGTTCCGCTTTTCTAATTGTGATACAGCATAGCTTCTCCTATTTATTTGATAAAGCAATAAAGCTTTTTAAAACTTGATTCATTAAGCTTATTCTTTTTTACCCGGCTTTTTCTTTAAATTTTTTGCCCTATAAGTCATTTTTTACATAGCAAAAAGCCCGGCGTTTCCGTCGGGCTTCCTGCTGTATAGAGTAGTAAGGGTCGATTAAACC
>CAUTEL010000222.1:0-3069 GCA_963537185.1 uncultured Oribacterium sp.
AGAAAACGCTGCATTCGGAAAGGCTTTTTTTAAAATCAAAGCTGAATCATAAGTATAGGAGTTTCCGCTTCGCTCTCCTTCTATAGAGGAATAAAAAAAGGAAAGACTTTCTTTGCCGGTTTTTCTGCATTCGTTGACTTCCTGTTCATTCTTCGTCTCGTTTCGGTATCTTTCATTTTCCTCTTTTAGGGCTAAAGAAAGCATTGCCGCACGCTCGGAAAAAGGAAGCAGCTCCAAGCTTTCCTTATGATAAGGAACACTTGTCGGTAAGAATACAATACATTCGCTCGATAGAACTGCGCCTTCAGCATGCAAAGGCGGAAGGTCGGAGTCTTTAATAATATCTCTTTTTCCCTCAGAGAAGACCTGCTCTTCCCTTACCATGGCTTTTAATGCCGATCTACCCAAGATTAAATGTCCGTAATGAACAGGATTAAAGCTTCCGCCAAGGATTCCGAGCCTTCGAACATGGGGAAAGCACAAGCCGCTTTCAATCTCGAAAAGGCTAAGACATAAATTTTCCCTGTCCATTAAAAGGCTCTATTCTTTTCTTCCTTTGCCGGCTTATACAGCACAATCTTTCTTCCGATAATCTGTACCAGCTCGGTATTGGAACGCTCTGCTATGGTATTTCCCAGATCGTGAAGATCTTCGTCACAGTTCTTCAGCACATTAATCTTAATGATTTCGTGCTTTTCCATATATTCTTCCACGGAGCTTGTAAACTCCGGTGTAAGAGCATTTTTACCGATAGAAAGAACCGGATCAATACTTTGCGCAGCACTGCGAATACGCGCACGCATCTTGCTATCTGCTATATAGGACTTCATTATTCCTCCTCAGATTCGTTTTCATCCTCTATTTCATCATCATAATACTCAAATTCATGCGAGAAAATCTTAATGGTATCGCCTTCTTTCATGCCCATTTTCTTAAGCTCTTTGATAATACCCTGTTCTACCATAAAACGCTGGAAGAAGAGGAAGCCCTTCTCCGCCTCTAAATTGGTATAGCCGAGCATCTTCTCCAGCTTCGGGCCTTCTACAAGAAAGAGTCCCTCTTCCGGATGCTCATACTTAATGGGAAGAGATTCAACCGCGCCAAGGTTTTCCAGATCCACTTCACTTTCATAGATCATTTCATCCTTGCTGATTCCTTCCAGAAGCTTATATGCCTCTTCCAGAAGCGGATAAATTCCCTGATTACTTGCGGCAGATATTTTAAAGAAAGGATAATGCATGTCTTTACAATATTTCTCCAAGTCCTTCAGGGCTTCCTCCTGCTCCTCGGATTGGATAAGCTCTACCTTATTTGCAGCTACAATAATCGGCTTCTTTAGAATCTCCGGATCATAGCTTTCGCACTCGGCATGGATGCTCTTTAAATCCTCTAAGGGCACTCTTCCTTCTGAACCCGCCCCGTCCACAATATGAATGAGAACGCGAGAACGGTGGATATGGCGAAGGAACTGAAACCCGAGTCCCACTCCGTCACTTGCTCCCTCAATGAGTCCCGGGATATCTGCCATAACAAAACTTCTATCTCCCTTTAAGTTCACCACACCAAGATGCGGATTTAAGGTCGTAAAATGGTAGTTTGCAATCTCAGGTCTGGCATTACTGCACATGGAAAGAAGGGTGGATTTTCCTACATTCGGGAATCCGAGAAGCCCCACATCCGCAATGACACGAAGTTCCAAGCGGAGGGTGATTTCTCTTGCTTCCTGCCCGGGCTGGGCAAACTTCGGTGCCTGCATGGAGGGCGTTGCAAAGTGCATATTGCCTAAACCGCCCTTTCCTCCCGGAAGGAGAACAATTCTGCGATTATCTCCACTCATATCGGCAATCAGCTTTCCTGTTTCCGCATCCTTTAAAAGAGTCCCGGCAGGAACCTTTAAGATGAGATCCTTACCATTCTTTCCGTGCATCTTTCGGCCGTCGCCTTCCTGTCCGTCTCCGGCAGAATATTTTGTTTTATGGCGAAAGGGATCCAAGCTATTCAGTCCATCATCCACTTCCACTATAATATCTCCGCCCTTACCGCCGTCTCCTCCGTCTGGACCTCCGGCAGGTACGAAAAGCTCTCTACGGAAAGAAACATGCCCATTTCCTCCCTTACCGCTTCTTACATAGATTTTTGCTACGTCAGCAAACATAAAAGCTCCTTTTATATTGAAGAAAAAACCCCACACCGGAAACCGGCATGGGGTTAACATTTCTTTATGCCCTTGGAAGAACAGAAACCTGCTTACGATCTCTACCTAATCGGCCGAACTTTACAACACCGTCAACCTTAGCGAATAAGGTGAAATCATTTCCCAAGCCTACATTTTGACCCGGATGAATTCTTGTGCCGTTTTGCTTGTACAGGATATTTCCTGCCTTTACAAACTGTCCGTCTGCTCTTTTCGCACCAAGTCTTTTTGAATTAGAATCTCTACCGTTTTTGGTAGAGCCCATACCCTTATGATGAGCCATTTTTTACTCCTTCCTGTAATCAACGAGTTTACTATTTCCACTCGCTACGAATTAACCGATCTTGTCAATCTTTACTTCCGTAAAGAGCTGTCTGTGACCGTTCTTCTTGTGATATCCGGACTTTCTCTTGTAACGGTAAACAATAACCTTCTTGCCCTTACCGTTCTGAAGAACTGTTCCGGAAACCTTCGCACCTTTCACAGTGGGAGTACCAATCTTCAGAGAACCGTCGTTAATAAGAAGAACCTGATCAAAGGAAATCTTTGCTCCCTCTTCTACTTCCAACTTCTCTACGCGGATTACATCGCCTTCACTGACTTTGTACTGCTTTCCGCCACTTACAATAACTGCATACATTTAGGACATCCTCCTATAAATTTACTCGCTAGCTTTGGTGAGTTCACACTGCTTATACCTAGCTATGCGGCATCTAAGTTACTCTACAGTATTTTTCTTCTTCCGTCAAGCAGTTTTCTTTGTATAAAAGTAGAAAACAAGGCTAAAATTAGTCTTTTACAAAAATTGATATAAACGGAAATGCAAATGTAGAGACAATAATTCTTCTTATAAAAAACTAGGGCAGAAGGCTTCT
>CAUTEL010000223.1:0-3041 GCA_963537185.1 uncultured Oribacterium sp.
CTATAGTGCTTACTTTTGTAGTTCTTACTTTTGTTTTACTTCTATATTTTTTCTACTCTATAGACTGAAGCTGTACAAGCCCGGTTTAAGCCATCGCTCTCTCTACGGCTCTTTCTTCTTTCTCGGAAAGGGTATCCGCTTCCTTATAAGGACGGAAGAGTCCCCAAATGCCAATCAGAATCAGCGCAATTGCCACAATGGTAAAGAAATTGAAGCTGACAACACCGGCGATGAGTCCGCCAATCTGGTAGATTACGAGAGATACGCAGTAAGCCAAGAAGCACTCCCAACCAATGGCAAACATCGTCCAACGACCATTGTTCATCTCTCTCTTGATGGCGCCGATTGCTGCGAAGCAGGGAGCACAGAGCAAGTTGAAAGCAAGGAAACTGTATCCTGCGATACCATTTCCAAAATACTCACGAACCTGTGCCCAAATCTGATCACCGGACTCGGCAAGCTCTTCTGCACCCTGATAGTGGAAGAGGGTTCCGAAAGTACCTACTACATTTTCCTTTGCAATGAGTCCGGTAAGCGCTGCCACTACAGCCTTCCACTTGCCCCAACCAAGAGGAGCAAAGAGCCATGTAAAAGCATTACCAAAAGCGGCAAGAATGGATGTATCCATGTCTTCTTCCGGAAGATACTGCATCTGGAAATTAAATCTGGACAGGAACCAAACGAGGATGGTCGCAAGGAGAATAATGGTACCCGCCTTCTTTACGAAAGACATTCCTCTCTCTCCCATGCTCTTTAAGATATCAATAGGACGGGGCATATGGTATGCCGGGAGCTCCATAACGAAAGGCGCCGGCTGTCCTGCGAACATCTTTGTCTTCTTTAATACGATACCGGAGAACACGATGGCACAAACGCCAAGGAAATAAGCACTCCAGCCTACCCATGCGGAATTATTGAATAACGCGCCGGCAAGTAAACCAATAACCGGAAGCTTTGCGGAGCAAGGAATGAAGGTGGTCGTCATAATCGTCATACGACGGTCTCTTTCATTCTCTACCGTACGGGATCCCATAACACCCGGAACGCCGCAGCCTGTACCGATCAGCATCGGAATAAAGGACTTTCCTGAAAGACCGAACTTACGGAAAACACGGTCCATGATGAACGCAACTCTCGCCATGTATCCACATCCTTCCAGGAAAGCAAGGAAGAGGAAAAAGGTGAGCATCTGCGGCAAGAAACCGAGTACTGCACCAAGACCGGCAACAATACCGTCAATCACAAGACCCTGTAAAGCCTCATTGACATTCATTGACTCCAAAAGACTTGTTACCGCACCCGGGATGGAAGGGAGTTCGAAAAGTCCGAAGAAGGACCACGGATCTGAACCGAAAAGCACATCATTTACCCAGTCGGTCATCTTCGTTCCCACTGTGGAAATGGAGATATAGTACACGGCAAACATGATGAGTGCAAAAAGCGGGAGAGCAATGAAACGATTCGTAACAATAGAATCAATCTTATCCGATGTCGTAAGTCCGGTCTGTCCGCGCTTCTCATAAGCGGAAGAAATAATGCTTTGAATATACTTATAACGCTCATTCGTGATGATACTCTCCGCATCATCGTCCTCTTCTTTTTCCAGCTCGGAAATGATACTCTCCACATCGACATTCTTTGCCTTCTCGGGAAGCTCTTTTCGAATCTTGCCATCTCTTTCAAAGAGCTTGATAGAGAAGAAACGGGCAAGCGCTTCGGGAACTTCTCCGCTAATCTTACTTTGAATCTCGGAAAGAGCTTTTTCCACATTTTCAGAAAAACGATGTTCAATCGCAGGTACTGCACCGCTGTTTGCTTCTGCTACCGCTACCGAAATCAACTCGTCAATACCTTGATTACGAAGTGCGGAAATGCTGATTACCTTGCACCCCATGGCTTTACCAAGGGCCTCCAGATTCAAAACATCACCGTTCTTGGTTACGACATCCATCATGTTGATAGCCATGACAACCGGAACTCCAAGTTCCTTTAACTGCGTGGAAAGATAAAGGTTTCTCTCCAAGTTCGTGCCGTCCACAATATTTAAAATCGCATTCGGTCTATTGTTAATCAGGTAGTTTCTGGCAACCACTTCCTCCAGAGTATAGGGAGAAAGGGAGTAAATACCCGGAAGGTCGGCAATCACGATGTCCTTATGGCCCTTTAATTTACCTTCCTTCTTCTCCACCGTAACGCCCGGCCAGTTTCCTACATACTGGTTCGAACCTGTTAATTGGTTAAATAAAGTTGTTTTTCCGGCATTCGGGTTACCGGCAAGTGCTATAGTTACAGCCATTTTCTTCCTCCTAAGCCTTCTCTTCCACTTCAATCATCTCCGCATCTGCCTTACGAACAGAAAGTTCATAGCCTCGAACGGTAATCTCCAAGGGATCTCCGAGAGGTGCCACCTTACGCACAAAAATCTCCGCGCCCTTCGTCAGCCCCATATCCATAATTCTTCTTTTTACAGCGCCCTCTCCTGTTAATTTCTTCACCACAGCGCTCTGTCCCGGTTTTAAATCTTTTAGTGTCATACTGTCCTCCGCCTTTTCCTTAATTTACAAAACTACACCATAATCTTATTTGCCATCTCTTCACTGATAGCCACTCTCGCGTCCTTAATCTTCACAATCACATTACCAAGAGATGCTGAAATCACGGTCACCTCTCCTCCGACCACAAATCCGAGGTCGCTCAGATGCTGCTTCATCTCCGCAGATCCGCCAATTCTTTTAATCTCCAGTGCCACACCGGTACCGGCTAATGTAAGTGGCATAACCCCTCCCTTCTGCTCTGTATTCCCCTAAGCGCTCCATACCGGTGTCCATAAAAACAGCTCCTATTTAGATAAACCGCTGTACTGCGATTTCAAAAAAACGGCTGCTGCCCTATCGTCCATCCAAGCAATTTGGCAAAAGAGGAAACTAAACGCACTTTATAGTTAGTATATTAAAACCAACCATTAAATTAGCATTCTCTAACCAAAATGTCAACTAAAGTTCTTCTTATTGAAGTATTAAAAAATTCACATAAATATATTC
>CAUTEL010000224.1:0-3039 GCA_963537185.1 uncultured Oribacterium sp.
CTTTGAATATAGTTTGAATCTGAAAATGAAATGACGAGTAAATCGCACAAAAAACCGCTTGCCAGAAATTAGCTCTATGCGCTATACTCGGAAAAGCACAAAAGTGCTTTTCTTTTTTGAGGAAATACTTTAACACATAAAAGCATAGACGCATAAAAGCATAAAAGTGAGAAAGTGAATAATAGAACCAAGCTATCCTAATTGCAAGAAAACAGGAGGGGAAATGAATAGTCTATTAAATGGAATAGTTTTTGTGATCGAGAAGATGACCGCTTTACTCTGGGGGGATTTATTAAGGATTCCGCTACCCGGCGGAAGTACCTTGGGGCTTTCTCCCATGGTGCTCTTGCTTATTCCGGCAGGTATTTATTATACGCTCCGAACAAAATTTCTTCCGATTCGTATGTTTCGGGAAATGATATCCGTGCTCATTGAAAAGCCGGATTCGAAGATGCAGGGAGACTTGTCCAAGGGAAAGCTCTCCGGCCTTCAGACATTGATTGTTTCTACGGCAACGAGAGTCGGTATGGGAAACCTTGTGGGTGTAGTTGCGGCAATCTCCGGCGGTGGAGCCGGTGCGGTGTTTTGGATGTGGATTACGGCGCTGATTGGCTCCTCAACCGCTTTTATCGAGGCTACGCTTGCACAGCTTCATAAGAGGAAGGATCCGCTCTACGGCGGCTTCCGTGGAGGCCCCGCCTACTATATTCATGATTTTTTCTTTAAAAATAAGCCCGGTGAAAAGCTGGAAGAGGGGATTCCGAAGAAGAGAAGTATCATTGCCCTCCTTTTTGCACTTTCCGGCCTTATTTGCTGGGCGGGAATCAGTCAGGTTATCGGAAACTCGGTGTCCTCCGCCTTTGAAAATGCCTTTTCCATCAAGCCCCTTATTTCCAGTATTCTTCTGGTATTCATTGCAGCGGTGATTGTCCTTCGTAAAAATGCGACAGCGCGTGTCTTGGATGTAATTGTGCCCGTGATGGCAGGACTCTATTTTGCCATGACCGTTTTTGTGATTCTTACCCATTTACCGGCACTCCCTCGTGTTTTCGAGCGGATTTTCTCGGAGGCTTTCGGGCTTAGACAGATTGTTTCCGGAGGTTTTGCGGCAGTGCTTATGAACGGCGTGAAAAGAGGGCTTTTCTCCAACGAGGCCGGCTCAGGCTCGGCACCTTGCGCTGCAGCGGCAGCCGATACGGATCATCCTGTGAAAATGGGACTTTTCCAGGCAATCGGGGTCTTCATCGATACCATTGTTCTCTGCTCCTGTACCGCATTTATCATGTTACTGACCCCGGAAGGAATGATTAAGGACCTGCAGGGCATGGACATTTTACAAATGGCAATGAACTACCACTTCGGCGCTTTCGGAAAAATCTTTATTGCCGTGATTTTATGGCTGTTCAGCTTTTCCACCTTCCTCGGCATCCTCTTCTATGCGCGTTCCAATGTTTCCTACATTTTCGGGGACAATTGGGGCTCACAGACTACCTATAAGATTTTTGCGCTGATCATGCTCTTTGTGGGAGGACTTGCGCAGTACACCGTGGTTTGGGATTTGGGAGATGTAGGAATCGGCCTGATGACCATTTTCAACCTCCTTGTGATGTATCCTTTAAGTAAGGAGGCTTTGTCCTCGCTAAAGGACTTTGAGAAAAAGAGGAAAAAGGCTTAATACTTAATCCGTTGTAAAAACGGCATTAAAATGATATGATTTCCCTGTCGGTTTCATTATTTTGAAAGAGAAGGGAGTTTGTATTATGAGTGAAGAGGAAAAGAAGGAGAATGAGCTTTTAAACAATTCTCCGAATGAAGAAGGAAATGAAAGCCCTGCAGCAGCTGAAACACAGGCAGAACCGGTATTCAGGGTAGAAGCACCTATTGCTAAAAGCGAAGAGAAGAGTGCGGAAAACGTAGTGGAAGAGCTTTCGAATAAAGCGGAAAATGTAGCGGAAGAGCTTTCGGATAAAGCGGAGAATGTAGCGGAAGCAGCTAAGAGTCAAGGAGAGGCTGTAGTTGAAGCGGTTTCCCACACTGTAGAGGCAGGCTTGGATAAGGCGGGAGAAGCTGTTAAAAGTACTGTAAATACAGCCGGTGAAGCAGCTTCAGAAATTGGTGAAAAGCTGGAAGATAAAGCGGAGCAGGTAATTGCAGATTCGGCGGAAAAGGCCAAAGAGGTTCTTCCACAGGCGAAAGCTGCTGTAGAAGCAGCAGCTGCAGGCGTTTCCGCTTCCGTATCGGAAACAGCTGCAAGCGCTTCAGCCTCTGCATCGGAAGCGGCAAAGAAGCTTGAAGAGAAGGTAGAGGAAAAGCTCTCTGCAGCAGATCGAATTAAGCAGAATGTAAATAAACATAAGCCCGTTGAAAAAGCAAGAGGCGATGTATATGAAAAGGATGCCTCCGGAAAGAATCATTCCGCAATGATTGTGGGACTTGCAGTAGGTATTCTGCTTCTTGTGCTTGCACTTGGCTATGCTTTTTTCCCAAGACGAACAAAAATCAATCTGGATAAGTATGTTTCGGTAAGCTTCTCCGGATATGACGGATACGGAAAAGGGGAAGTTAGTTTTGATGAGGAAAGCTTCTTAAAAGATTTAAAGAAGAAGGTGAAGCTGAAAAAGAAAAAGGATGCTTTCACCGATGCCCTTTTTAAAGACTATAGCCCGGAAGCATTTTTATATGACTTTTACATTTCCGGAAACTGGAGCTTGGACGGAAACGATGGGAATTATAAAAATGGCGACAAAGTTCATTTAACTTGGGCAATTGATAAGGACATGATAGAAGAAGATTTCAAGGTGAAGATTAAGGATGCCGGACAGGAATTCACGGTAAAGGACCTTGAAAAAATGGAGACCTTTGATGCATTTGCCGATTTAGATATGAAATTTGTCGGAACTGCTCCGGATGGAACTGCGGAATGGCAGGGAAGTGAACTCTTAAACGGCTCCAATGGACTGTATCTCACAGTGGATCCTCAGTATGGACTTTCCAATGGAGATAAGGTTACAGTGAAAATTGGGCCCAAGGAAAATTTGA
>CAUTEL010000225.1:0-3036 GCA_963537185.1 uncultured Oribacterium sp.
CTTTGGATGACTTTATCCGGGATGAGATTGCAGAGTGCTACAATCTTCTCTTAGAGGATAAGGAAGAGGAATTTATCGGAAAGCAGGCTGAGCTTGTGGCGGATGTGCGGGATTTGATGGACAAGGAAGAAAATATCCTCTACCCTACCTCCTTGGAAATGATCAATGAAGAAGAGTTCCGTTATATGGCTGAGGGAGACCAGGAAATCGGTTTTGCCTATATTAGCGTGCAGGCAGATAAGTCCGGCAATTCAGCTTCGGCTTCATCTTCTGCCTCAGCTTCTACAGCCGGTGCTCCCCTATCCGGACTTTCTTCCGCTCCCGGTTTTGCGGAAGAGCTTGCCGGTCTTCTGGGAAAATACGGCTTTAACAATAAAGAAGAAAAGTTGAATGTTACTACCGGTCAACTTACCTTGGAACAGATTAATCTGATTTATCAGCATATGCCTGTGGATCTTTCCTATGTAGATGAAAATGAACTGGTTTGCTTCTACACCGACACCAAGCACAGAGTTTTTCCCAGAAGTAAAAATGTCATCGGAAGAGATGTGAAAAACTGTCATCCAAAGGCTTCGGTACATATCGTTGAGGAAATCATTAAGAAGTTCCGTTCCGGAGAACAGGATAAGGCGGAGTTTTGGATTAACAAGCCGGACCTCTTTATTTACATCATCTACTATGCGGTTCGGGATGAAAACGGAAAGTTTCGTGGTGTGCTGGAAATGATGCAGGATTGCACCCATATCCGTTCCTTACAGGGCTCTCAAACTCTTTTGACATGGGAGCAGCAGGAAAAGGGAGAAAGCAAGGAGACTTCTGAAGACGAAGACAAGAGGGAAGGCTCAGAGACTTCTGAAGATGTAGGCAATAAAGAAAGCGCAGGGACTTTGGGAAACGAAGGAAATAGAGAAAGCGCAGGGTCTTTGACAGCCGGCAAGCTGACGGAAATCACCGAAGATACCCTATTAAAGGATATTTTGGAAGCGGATCCCAATGTAAAGACTCTCCTTTTCCGATTAAGTGACCGCTTTAAGGCCTTAAACACTCCTCTTGCTCGTATTATGATGCCGAAAGCCACGGTAAAGATTATGAGTGAACGGGCAGAGGTGGATTTGGATACCCTGCTTCGAGAGCTTCGGGAGTATTTTAAACTATGAGTATTCAAGGTTTACTCTTAGGCTTGGTGTGTTTTCTCTGCATAGGGATATTTCACCCCATAGTGGTATATGCGGAATATTACTTTAGTAAAAAAATAGCCTGGCTTTTTTTCTTAATAGGTCTATCCGCCTGTATAGCCAGTCTTTTTCTCCCTTCTCTTTTCCTCTCCGGAAGTTTGGCCATCTTTGGCATCTCCTGCTTTTGGAGTATTCATGAATTATATGAGCAGGAAAAGAGAGTGGAAAAAGGATGGTTCCCGAAAAATCCAAGGAGAAAATTTTAGCCATAAAAATACCGACCTCCCAATCGTTAGATTATTGGTCTAACTTTTGGGGGTCGGTACAATCTGTCCCCTTTTTTTCAAATGCTCTTATTTTTCACATGCTAAATCATAAAGCACATTGGTATAAATTGCACAGGCGAGAAGCATCGTCTCTATTTCAAAGCCCTCGTCCGCCTCATGCTCTGCGCCAACCCATGATGCATATTCTCTTGTCGGGAAAATCGGACCGAAGGCGGCAAAATTCTCAAAGCTGCGCGCATAGGTACCTCCGCCGATACGAAGAGGCGGTGTATAGGTATCTCCGCTAAAGGCACGGTAGTGCTTCAGACAAGTTTTAATGAGTTCACTGTCCGGATTGTTCAGAAGCCACTTGGAATCGTCTACTAAGGTCGTATCGATATGTAAGACTTCCTGAATGATGTCCGCACTTCTTTTTAGCAAATCACTGCCTTCACATTCATTCGGATAACGGTAGTCCAAGGCAAAGTAAACCCGGCCATTTTCAATATTTGCCTTACCTAAGTTAAAGGTTAATGGGCCCATATAGGCACCGTCATAATCCACCTTCAGGCCGACACCGTACGAATCCTTGAACAGCTTCACAGCATTTAAACTGAAGGCATCGTTATAGCAGCTTCCGACAAATTCAAACATCTTCACCGCCGCATTCACGCCCATGTAAGGGCGAGAAGCATGGAAGGGCTTTCCATCGATATGATAATGCGCGCCTTCCTCATCCTGATGACATTCTCCGCTTAGTCCATTCGCAAGCAGGAACTTTTCAAAATACTCTTTTTCGAGCGGCTTATCCACAATTACATCCGCCTTACCGATTACTACATTAAAAGCTGTGCCGGACTGCATAGACTTTATGCAGGAATCAATTTTCCCTTCAGCGCTAAAGTCCAGAATTCCCTTTTCCGCATAGATACAGGGGAACTCTGCATCCGGTACGATTCCCATAATAGGATTCTTACGCACCTTCTTATAGTAAAGAATGCCGGCAGAGGTATTTTCCTCATCCGTACCCAAAATCATCTGGATATTATGCTTTAGCTTATAGCCCTTATCCTTTAATATCTTCATCGCATAATACGCCGCAACAGCAGGGCCCTTGTCATCACAGGTCCCTCTTCCCATGATATAGCCGTCCTTAATTTCTCCTGCCAAGGGGTCAAAGTGCCAGCCATCTCCGATGGGAACGATATCTAGGTGTCCCAGTATGCCTACCGACTCCTCTAAATTCCCGTACTGAATTACACCGGCATAGCCATCGACATTTTCCACCTGAAAGCCGTCTCGCTTACCGATCTCCAAGGCCTTATCCAAGCACTTTGCAATGTTTGGCCCGAATGGAGCCTCCTTCGTTGCCGCATCGTCATCCCGCACGGATTCAATCTTTACCAGCTCTCGCAAGTCAGCAATCATATTGTCCTGATATGCCCGTGCTTCCTCTAAAAACCTCATTGTCTGAAACCTCCTTTGATTCTATTATTTTGTTCTTTTTTATACTGTTTTAATTCTATTGCTTTGTTATCTCTTATTCTATTCTAATCCTATTTTGGTTCTATTGCTTTGTTCCCTTTGAATCTATT
>CAUTEL010000226.1:0-3017 GCA_963537185.1 uncultured Oribacterium sp.
ACCTTATTCTTATAACTCTTTTTAAAAATCCCTTTTCTCTTACATCGTCCAATGCAGAATCCTGTTTCGAATCTTCTCAAAGCACTGCATCACGATGACCAGAACGATAATCATGAAAATGAAGCCCGCCCAGGTTTTGTCATACAGACCCAGTGCGGCATTTTGCCGTACATAATAGCCCATGCCGTATTCTGCGCCGTACATTTCCGCATACACCAGCATAACGAAGGTGCCGGACAGAGAGTTGATAAAACCGGAGATAATGGAAGGACTGGCCGCCGGAAGAATCACATAGAGGTACCGCTTTAAGCCCTTAAGTTTCAGCACATCCGCCTTGTCCAGATAACGCTTGTCGATGGTCATGATTCCGGTGATGGTTCCGAAAACCGTGGACCAGATGCTTTCGTAGACAATCAGAAAGAGGGAAGCCATACGAAAGCTCGGCGCCAGTAAAAGGGCAAAGGGAGAAAGCAGGATGGAGGGCACCACACTGATGGTATAAAGCACCGGATGGAGTGCCTCCCGAAGTCCCTTGTTGCTTCCCATGATAATGCCGATAACCAGGGCCAGGATTAAGGAAATCAGGATGGCAGGGGTTAAGATGGAGAGGGAAGCAATCAGGTTTAAACGCATAACATTCAAATCCCCGAGAAAGGCCTTGCAAATGGCTGTTGTGGTGGGGAAGAGAAAGGCGTTAATCAAGCGATTGTTCGCCACAAAGGCATACAAAGCAATAATGCCGATATACACCAAAATAGTTATGCTATATTTTCGAAAAAAAGCCTGTATGACCTTCATCATCTGTTCTCCTTTATTCCCCTTTATTCCCTTTTATTCCCTTTGGATATATTCGTTTTGCACTTACTCGCATTTTCTCAAGAGTTTAAAACAAAGATTCTATTATCCTTAATGGTCATTCTTTATAGAAGATTAAGCGTCGTGTTCCTGATAGAACTGCTCCATCTTCTCATAGAACTCCGGATTCTCACTGCCGTAATCCTTCTTTGCTTCCTCTAATGCTTCATAATAGAGGTCGTTTTGGATATGGTCGTCTACCTTAATCTTGTCCCAACCCTCACTTAAGAAGCCGGTTTCGCCCAGAATATTCCAAGCTCTCTCCACCTCGTGCTTCAGAGGATCTACGGAAATACGGAAATGCTCATTATCCATATAAGAATCCAGGTAATCCTCGGTTACATTCATTATCTTGGCAACGATCTTCTTTACTTCCGCCTTGTTCTCCGGGCTCTTCTCATAGTAAGCTTGGGCACGAAGGAGTACCTTAATAATCTTTTTAACTACATCTTTATTTTCTTCAAAATACTTGCTGGTTACCACCATACGGCAGCAGGAGTACCAGGGCATCAAATCGGACTTATAGCTTACCACCTTCAGCTTGGGCTGCTGCTGAACCTCGTAATTACGGCTGGTTCCCACAACGGCATAGTCCACCTCTCCCTTGATAACAGCGGCGGTCATGTCGGAGTAGTTTGGATAATGTACCCACTTCACATCGGTTTTTGGATCATAGCCCTTTTCCAGAAGCGCACCGCCGATGGTGTAATCGGAAGCGTCCGCCGCAACGGTTTTTCCTACCAGACTTTCCACACCTTTCCAGTCGTTGTTGTCGGTTCTGGTGATAATGGGCATACATCCGGTTGCCATATAGCCCCCTACAATCTGCAGGTCTTCTCCGGCAGCCAAGGTCTGTAAGGGACCGTTGGTACCGTAGTTGGAGAAAATGTCGATATTTCCGGAAAGAAGAGCGGTGGTAGCGTCATTGCTGGCATCAAATGGTTTCTGGGTGATTTCGATACCTTCGTCTTTAAACCATCCCTTTTCCATGGCTAATTCCTGGAAGGCATTACCGCTATTGTCTCTTGCCCAGTTAATTTTGATAACTTCCTTTTTATCCTTGCCTTCAGCTTTTTCCTTGCTGCCCTCAGCCTTAGAGCCATCCTCTGCCTTGGCGCTTCCCTCCTTGGCGGTATCTGTGCCGGAGTTCTTGCTGTCTCCGCTTCCCTGCCCCTGACAAGCAAATAAAGCGAGAGATAAAGGAAGTACCGTTGCGAACATTTTGATTCTTTTCATAAATCTCCTTTCATGCCTACATAGCTGTATATCAGCCTGCCGTTCCTATCCCAAGAGGGATTCTTCTTCTCCCTTTTCGATGTCTTCATTTAAATAGGAAAGCAGGGTGTTTCTTTGGGTAATAAAAAACTCATTTTCAAAGAGTAAATCCGAGCGATTGCGTAAATCCTTCGGAATCTCCACGGAGTGGATAATGTGACTGGGCGCCTGGCCCAAAACGAAAATGCGGTCTGCAAGAAGCAGCGCTTCATCAATGTCGTGGGTGACAAAGAGTACGGTTTTTCGTTCTTTCCTTTCCTTGCAAAGGGAGATTAAGAGCCTTTGCAGCTTTCTTCTGGTGATGGCATCCAACGCACCAAAGGGCTCATCCATCAAAAGAATGGGGGCATCCATACCGAAGGCCTGGGCGATGGCGGTACGCTGCTTCATTCCGCCGGACAGGCTCTTGGGAAGCTTATGATAAAGCTCGGGCTTTAGTCCCACTATCTGTAAAAGCTCACCGACTCGCTTCTCCAGCTTCTTTTTATCTTCCTTAGGAAAACATTGTTGCAGGGCAATCAGGATATTTTTCCCGATGCTTAGCCAAGGGAAAAGGCCGTAATCCTGAAATACCACGGCTCTTTGTAAGGAGGTGCCCTGTATTTTTTCCTCACCAATCAAGATTTCCCCGGCACTGGCGGTCTCCAGGCCGGCAAAGAGGCGTAGCAAAGTGCTTTTTCCGCAACCGGATTGTCCCAGAATGCAGACGAATTCTCCCTGAGAAAATTGGGCGGTGATATTTTCCAAAATGGTTCTCTGATCATCCGCATAGTGAAAGGATAGATTCTTGATGAAAATTTCTGCCATTCTGCTCCTCCTGATTTGTTCGCATAATCAAAATGAAAAATATTTTTGAACAAATAAATTATTTTTCCACATGATACTAT
>CAUTEL010000227.1:0-2998 GCA_963537185.1 uncultured Oribacterium sp.
GATGAAGAAAGGGCAATGGACTTAGACATGGAAGGCGATGAAATCATGGGACTTTATGATGAGGCCTGCGAATATTATGCTTCTATTTTTCCTAAAAACTGCAGCTATCGGGCAGAGGCTTATCCCGGGATTAAAGAATGTATTGAGGCTCTTAAAAAGAAGGGAATTAGCATTTCCTGCATTACCAATAAGTCGAAGGAAATTGCTGAGCAAGTACTTTCCGCAGTTTTTCCGGAAAATACCTTTTCTCTTATTTTGGGAGATGATGGAAAAATGCCTTTAAAACCGGATAAGACTCCACTTTTAAAGGCCTGTGAGAAGCTTCATATTACGAAAGATGAAGCGGTAATGGTGGGAGATACAAAGACAGATTTGGACGCCGCAAGGAATGCGGAAATGAGCAGCATCGCTTGCCTTTACGGCTTCCGCGAGAAAAAGGAATTAGTGGAGCATGGTGCGGAGTATTTGGTGGAAGACGGATTTGCTCTGCTTCGTGTTTTGGAGGAAGAGTTTGAACTCTGTTGATTCACAGCTAAAATGTGAAAGAAAAATGAAGTTTGAAACATTTGGTTAGCGAATGCTTACTTGGCATGTTATAATGTCGACAGTTTGCTTTTTACTATTGATCTTTTTATAGAGAATGAAAAGGAGAAAATATGACACAGATTGATATTATTTCCGGCTTTTTAGGAGCGGGAAAAACTACATTTATACAGAAACTTTTACAGGAATCCTTGAAGGGAGAGAATGTTGTTCTGATTGAAAATGAATTCGGAGAAATCGGAATCGACAGCGGATTTTTGAAGAATTCCGGAATTGAAATTCGGGAGATGAATCAGGGCTGCATCTGCTGCTCTTTGGTAGGAGACTTTGAAACTTCTTTAAAGGAAGTGATAGAGACCTATAAGCCGGACAGAATCCTCATTGAGCCGTCCGGAGTAGGAAAGCTTTCCGATATTCTTTCTGCGGTTAAAACTGTATCGGCTAATCTCCCTGTTCATTTGGACGGGGCGGTAACCGTTGTGGACTCTTCAAAGGCAAAGCTCTATAACAAGAATTTTGGTGAATTTTTTGATGATCAGATTCGCTATGCGACAAGCATTGTTTTATCCAGAACGGATATTGCAAAAGAGGAGAAAGTGGAAGAAGCAATTCAGATTGTTCGCACCTTAAATCCGAAGGCTAATCTGATTACGACTGCCATTAAAGAGCTTTCCGGAGAGAAGCTTCTCGAAATCATCGGTCATGAAGAGAATCTGGAAGAAGAACTTCTTCAGGAAGTGAAGGAGAAGGCACATCATCATGAGCATCACCATGAACATCACTTTGGAAATGAAGAAGAGCATGAGTGTTGTTGCTGCTGTGGCGCTTATGATGATGAAGAAGAGGAGGAAGAACATCATCACGGGCATCACCATGAGCATCACCATGAGCATCACCATGAGCATCATGAGGAACATTGCGGCTGCCATCATGAAGATGAGGAGCACGAGCATCATGATGAGTCATGCTCATGCGGACACGATCATGAGCATCATCATCACGGAGAACATTGCGGCTGCGGTCATGATCATGATGCCGATGAGGTTTTTGAGAGTATCGGTGTAGAAGTATTTAAGAAGGTATCCAGAACTCAGCTTGAGAAGATATTAGAGGAAATGGCTGAAGGCTCTGCCTACGGCGGTATTGTTCGTGCGAAGGGAATGCTCCAGCTCGAAGACGGTAAATGGGTAAACTTCGATTTGGTACCGGAACAGGTTGAAATTCGTGATGGGGAACCGGAGAGCATCGGTAAATTTGTAGTTATCGGTACAGAGCTGGAAAAAGAGAAGATAAAAGCGTTATTTACAGTATAAAAAGGAGTGATATGGCGGATAATTATCAGGGCGAAGGGATTCCGGTATTTTTAATTAATGGCTTTTTGGAGAGTGGAAAGACGAGCTTCATTCAATATACTATGAATCAGGATTATTTTCAGACGAAGGGAAATACTCTGCTTCTTCTATGTGAAGAGGGAGAAAAGGAGTATGATCCGGTAGAACTCGCCAAGCTGAATACAACACCGATTTATATGAATGATATTCGGGATTTTCAGGCGGATAAGCTTAAAGAACTTGCGGAAAAATATCATCCGGAGCGAGTGCTTATCGAGTGGAACGGGATGTGGAATCAGGACGATCTTTACAATGGGCCGATGAGCGAGGCTGTACTTGCCGAGCAACAAAATCGTGAGCCTAAATACCAAGTCTCCATGCCGAAGGACTGGTTTATTTATCAGGTGATTACACTTGTAGACGGCAGCACCTTAAAAATGTATCTTTCCAACATGCGCTCTTTCCTCGGGCAGATGCTCCGCAATTCAGAGCTTTGCATAGTAAATCGTTGTGACAACTTATCCAATGAAGAAATGGTTGATTATAGACGAAAGCTTCGTGCAATGGGGCAAAATGCCATGATTATGATGGAGGATAAGAATGGTGAAATTCCGCAGTCTGCACTTCCGGAAGAACTGCCCTACGATATCACTGAGAATCAGATTGCCATTTCGGATAACGATTACGGCACTTGGTTTTTAGACTGCATGGATAATCCGGAAAGATATCTCGGAAAAGAACTTTCCTTTACGGCTATGGTTTTAAAAAGAAAAAATATGCCGGAGGATGAATTTATTCCGGGAAGAATGGCGATGACCTGTTGTGCGCAGGATATGAGCTTTTTGGGCTTTATCTGTAAGGGAGATAAGAAGCTTCTTTCCGCCTTTTCGACCAGAGATTGGGTAAAGGTAAAGGTAAGAGTTACTTTGGAGGAAAGAGAAGAATATCATGGCGTAGGTCCGGTGCTACAATTAGTGGATATTGCGAGAACCGGAGAGATTTCCGAACCTGTAAACTTCTAGGACTCTTGAAAAAAGGGAAATAAGTCTCTTGAAAAAGGGAAATAAGTCTCTTGAAAAGGAAATGCTTTGTAGATTGAGCTTGGCCGTAATGGAAAACTGGAG
>CAUTEL010000228.1:0-2995 GCA_963537185.1 uncultured Oribacterium sp.
GTGTTATTGCGCTGCGAAAAAAGATTATATCTTGCTATACGGATTGCTTTGCAAGGAGCATGGAGGGGAAAATATGGAATGGAAGCGCTTTACCTTTATCGGTTTAGGATTAATTGGAGGCTCTTTAGCAAAGGCCATAAAAAAGGCTTATCCCGATTCCCACATTTCCGTTCTCGATAAAGACGAGCGTTCGATACAAATTGCTCTGGAGGAAGCGGTTATAAATCAAGAGTTAAAAAGCCTAAAAGAAATAGAACAAGATACGGATATTCTCTTCTTATGTACTCCTGTAGAGCAGAACCGAGCCTTTTTAGAGGAGCTTAAGACTCTGCTTTCCCCTCATACAATCTTATCGGATGTCGGCTCTACCAAAACAGCTATCATGAAGGAAGCGGAAGAACAGGGGCTTTCTTCTCAGTTCATAGGCGGGCATCCCATGGCCGGATCGGAAGTTTCCGGCTATCAGGCCTCCGATTCTCTTCTTTTGGAAAATGCTTATTACCTCCTAACACCGGGAAAGTCTTTTCCGCTTGAACTGACTAATAAAATGCAGGTATTTCTTTCCTCTATCGGAAGTATTCCCTTTGTTATGAGTCCGGAAGAACATGATACATCTGTAGCCTGCGTAAGTCATCTCCCCCACCTTATTGCAGCTTGTCTTGTAAAACTTTTAAAGGAAGAAGACGAAAAAGGAACAATGAAAAAACTGGCTGCAGGAGGTTTCAAGAATATCAGTCGTATCGCTTCCTCCTCCCCTGTCATGTGGCAACAAATCTGTCTAAGCAACAAAAAGCCTATTGTAGAAATGATTGAGGATTACATTACTTTGTTGGAGGACATCAAGACTTCCATAAAAAAAGAGGAGCCTCATGCGGTTATGAAGCTCTTCCAAGAATCCGGAGAATACCGAAACTCTATGGACAGCACTGCACAAGGGCTCATTCAAAGTGAATATGCCATTTCTCTTCATGTGCAGGATCACCCCGGTGCTATTTCCATCATTTCGACTATCCTTGCTTCCAATATGGTAAGCATTCGGAATATCGGCATCAACCATAACAGAGAAAAGGGGGAAGGCGCTTTACAGCTCTCCTTCTATACAGGCGAGGACTGTGAAATGGCAAAGAAACTGCTTCATAAGTACGGCTTTCGTTTTTAAAATTCTTTCTCTGCTTTCCGGAATTTCACGCAATGGACGAGATACCACAAGCTTGCTCAGCGATACCTGTTATAAATATAAAAAATCGACAAGTCGGAAGCTTCCGATTTTGTCGAATTTATTCTTAACGAGTATCGCTCGCGTAGCGAGCGGTATCTCGTTTCTTTATTCTATATACATCGCTTATGCCGAGGCACTGGATTCCTCTATATTCTTCTTCGTCTCCGAACCGAAAAGGCTGTTCGTTGCTTTATAGATTTCTCTTGCAATATAGGAATTGTTCATGGTGTAAAGGTGCACTCCCTCTACTCCGTGGGTCAGTAAATCCACAATTTGATCCACCGCATAAGCAATGCCCGCATCTCTCATGGCAACTGAATTATCATCATATCTCTCCAGAATCTTTTGAAACTTCTTCGGAATGTTTACACCGCAAAGACCTGCCATCTTCAAAACCTGTCTCCGGTTAATAACAGGCATAATTCCCGCCTCAATCGGTACCTGAATGCCCGCCAGATCACATTTTTCACGAAAGCTGTAGAAATACTCGTTATCAAAGAAAAGCTGAGAAATAAGATAATCCGCACCGGCATCTACCTTGGTTTTCAAATTTCGAATGTCAGCTACCTTATCGGGATTTTCAATATGTCCCTCCGGATAGCAGGCTGCAGAAATCCGAAAATCTCCATTTTCCTTTAAAAAGCGAATCAAGTCGGAGGCATAACGAAAGTCTCCCTTATTTTCCATCCCTTCCGGAATATCCCCTCGTAAAGCCAGTATGTTTTGAATACCTGCCTTTTTAAATTCCTCTATTTTTTTTAAGACATCTTCTTTTGTTAAACCTATACATGGAAAATGAACCACACTGGGCACATGGCAGATTTCATTGATATGCTCCGCTATGGAAATAGTGCTTTGCTTGTTCTCCCCTCCTCCTGCTCCGTAAGTCACTGAAATAAAATCAGGGCTTAAGTCCTGCAGTTCATATAGGGTCTCATAGATGGTTTCTATAGGAGCATTCCTTCGAGGCGGAAATACCTCGAAGGAAAACACCGTTTTTTTGGAGAATAAATCAACAATACTCATTTCTTAATTCCTTTGCTGCCTGAACAAGGTTTTTCAAGCTTGCCAGGGTTTCTTCCCTGCCTCTGGTCTTTAAACCGCAGTCCGGATTCACCCATAACTTCTCTTTTTCTATCTTCTTAAGCATCTTTCCGAGCGCCTCTTTAATCTCTTCCACGGAAGGCACTCTCGGGGAGTGAATGTCATATACTCCGGGTCCAACCTCTGTACGGAAATTGTTCTCTCTTAAAGAGTCCAAAATCTGCAGGTCGGAGCGGGAAGCCTCGAAGGAAATAACGTCCGCATCCATGTTGTCAATAGCTTTAATAATATCGGTAAACTCGCTGTAGCACATATGAGTGTGAATCTGAGTATCTGCCTGACAGCCGCTATGTACCAGACGAAAGGCTGGAATTGCCCAGTCCAGATACTCGCTGTACCAATCGGACTTACGAAGAGGTAACTTCTCTCTTAAAGCTGCTTCGTCTACCTGAATAATCTTGATACCGTTTTTCTCTAAGTCCAATACCTCATCACGAATCGCTAAAGCAATTTGCTTTGTGCTTTCCGCAATGCTGATATCCTCTCTTGGGAAGGACCAGTTCAAGATGGTTACCGGTCCGGTGAGCATTCCCTTCATAGGACGCTTCGTTAAGCTCTGTGCATAGGTTGACCATTCTACCGTCATTGCGGAGAGTCTGCGAACATCTCCCCATATAATTGGCGGCTTTACGCAACGAGTTCCATAGGACTGTACCCAAGCCTTCTCGGTAA
>CAUTEL010000229.1:0-2983 GCA_963537185.1 uncultured Oribacterium sp.
GTATGGAAGAAGCTCTACCCCTTTTGCAATGAAGTACTTATGAATAATCAATGTCTTTTTCTTGCTCTTGGCTGGATTCTTCTAGCAAGACTCCAGGAAGCCAAGGCAATCAAACAATTTGCGGTTGCCATGGCGGCAAGTCTTCTTGTTTTAGTGATTCCCTATATTGTGGATAAGATCTGGGACTTTCAGAAGTTTCGCTATATCTTTGCAGGAATCGGCATTGTATCCCTTCTTCTTGTACTCGTGATGGGCTCGGTAAGCTTCGGCGCGAAAATGAGCGTAAGTCTTTTCGGCTTTCGTTTTCAGGCATCGGAGTTTGTGAAGCTCTCCTTTGTTTTTTCCATAGCGGGTATTCTCTCGGAAGAACATGGTCGGGATGGTGTAATTCATTCTGCCATAGTTGCGGCCTTGCACGGCATTATTTTGGTTTTATGTAAGGACTTGGGATCCGCCTTACTTCTTTTTATTTCCTATGTTTTTATGCTTTATGTTGCAAGAAATCAGATCCTTTATCTATTGGGAGGCGGATTGATATCCGCACTGGCCGGAATTGTCTCGTACGGCCTGTTTTCTCATGTAAGAACAAGGGTTTATGCCTTTATAGACCCTTGGAGAGATATGGCGGGAAAGGGGTATCAGATTACTCAATCGCTTTTTGCAATAGGTACGGGAGGCTTCTTCGGTCTCGGGCTTTTTCAGGGACTTCCGAACAAGATTCCCATTGTGGAAAATGACTTTATCTTCTCCGCCCTTTCTGAAGAAATGGGGGGGATTGTTGCCATTTGCCTGATTCTCATCTGTCTTTCCTGTTTCATGCAAATGATGATGATGGGAAGGGATATGGAAAGCTCCTTCTATAAGCTTGTGGCTCTCGGCTTAAGTGTAATCTATGTCATTCAGGTGCTTCTTACGATAGGAGGGGCAATTAAGTTTGTGCCTTCCACCGGCGTGACCTTACCATTTATGAGCTATGGTGGATCCAGTTTGATTTCCAGTTTTATCGTATTTGCTCTTTTTCAGTCTCTCTTCATTATCCAGGGACAGGAGGATGAAGTGGAAATGGAGGAAGATTTGGAGATAGAGTCGGAGGAAGAAGATGAGTAGAGTAGATTCGGAAGAGAAAAAGAAAAGCAGAAAAGGGAAAGAGAAGAATATAGAAATTGGGATAAACGAGATATCGCACGCTACACGCACGATACTCGTTAAGAATAAAAGACAGAGACAGGTGGAGAAAATACAGGAGGAGCCACTTTCCGAGACGAAACTTGCCATGATAAAAAGAAAGCAAAACAGAGAAATGCTGGGAATTGTCTATCTTTTTGCCCTCATTTTCTTTGCAATGATTGTTTATTTTTGTCATTTCCTCCTTTTTCAGGCGGAAGATAAGATGGGAAGCCCTTACAATGCAAGAATTGACTATCTCTCTTCAAAGACTATAAGAGGAGAGATTCAAAGTGCAGACGGCATGGTGCTTGCGAAGACCGTAAATAAAGAAGACGGGACAGAAAGTAGAGAATACCCGGGAGGCGCTGCCTTTGCCCATCCGATAGGCTACAGTGTAAAGGGAAAGACAGGTATCGAGGCACTCGGCAACTATTACCTTACGAATTCCGGCATCAATCCTTTGCAGAAATTTATGAATGAGATTGAAAATAGAAAAAATCCGGGAGATACACTGGTTACTACCCTACATTCGGATTTACAAAAGCTCGCCTATTCTTTGTTGGACGGAAAAAAGGGAAGCATAATCTGTATGGAGCCTTCTACAGGGAGAATCCTCGCTATGGCTTCTGCTCCTTCCTTTGATCCGAACGCCTTGGATAGCAATTGGGAGAGTCTGATTGCAGATGAGAATACGGACGGAAATCTTGTAAATCGTGCGACCCAAGGGCTCTATCCTCCGGGATCGACCTTTAAACTCCTGATGGCGCTAGAATATATCCGGGAACATCCCGCTGACTGGCAGGATTTTAGCTTTAAATGTAGAGGAGAATACACAGATCCTTCCAATCCTGCAAATGTCGTGCACTGCTATGATGGAGAGGTGCATGGAACGGTAAATCTTGAATCCGCACTTGCGGAGTCTTGTAATTCCGCCTTTGCCTTTATTGGATCGGAAATCGATGTAAATCGTCTTCGGAACTTAACGGAGGATTTTTATTACAATAAGGATTTGTCAATAGGACTCCCCTCCAAGGCAGGGCAGTTTACTTTAACGGCGGATTCTCCGACCTGGCTTAAGATGCAAAGCGGAATCGGACAGGGGGAAACCTTGTGCAGTCCTATGCAGAATCTTTGCATGGTGTCTGCGATTGCCAATCACGGCACACTTGTTTATCCGAGCATTCTTTCGGAACTTAAATCAAAGGAAGGAACGGTAGTGCATGAATTTTCAAAGGGAGAAGAACTTACACTTTTGTCTTCTTCCGAAAGCGATGCACTGAAACAGTTTATGCGTTCAGTGGTGACCGATGGGACTGCTTCCGCCTTAAAAACCAAGGCGTATCAGGCTTGCGGAAAAACAGGTTCCGCTCAGGTAAAGGAAGGCGGGAAAATGAGGACCAATGCTTGGTTTGTCGGCTTTGCCCCTATGGATGATCCGAAGCTTGCCGTCTGCGTTCTGATAGAAGACGGAGAGACAGGTGGAAGGACAGCGGCTCCTCTTGCCAGAGAACTTTTTGATTTCTATTTAAACTAAGAATGAAGGAAGATTTATGAAAAGGCTATTATCGTATATTGCAGAGTTAAAAGGAAAGAGTATTATTGCACCGCTTTTCAAGTGTCTGGAAAGCCTCTTTGAGCTCTTTGTTCCTATGGTTATTGCGTATATGATTGACGCCGGGATTCAGAAGGAAAATACGGCAATCATCTGGAAGAGCCTCTTTCTCTTACTTCTTCTTTCCATAATTGGTCTAAGCTGTGCTGTTGTTGCACAGTATTTTGCGGCAGAAGTTGCCATGCATGTCGGACAGTCCTATCG
>CAUTEL010000230.1:0-2939 GCA_963537185.1 uncultured Oribacterium sp.
GTTGCCTTCTCCGCTCTTTCTCCCCTGCTGCCGTCCATATTAAGAGGCAGCCCAAGAACGACTTCCTCTACATTTTCCTCTAAAACCACTTCACAAATGGCTTTCACCGTCCTTCTAAGCTTTCCCTCTCTCTCTCTCCATAGTGTCTTGTAGGGTAAGACAGTGTAGCCCAAAGCATCCGTAATGGCCAAGCCTACAGTTTTAGAGCCATAATCCAATGCCAAAATGCGCATAGTACTCCTATAAAGAAGAAAAGGTCTCTCCGGAATATCCGGACAGACTTATCACGCTTTCTTCAACTTGTTCTCCACATAATTTCGCATAAGTTCTTCCAGAATCTCATCCCGTTCCACTTTCATAATCAGGCTTCTTGCACCCTTATAGCTCGTAATGTAAGTGGGGTCTCCGGACATAATATACCCTACTATTTGACTAATGGGATTGTATCCCTTCTCGTTCAGAGCCTCATATACCCGCTCTAAAACTTCTGTTACAGCTAAGCTGCTGTCTTGTAATGGTCTAATTATTTGCGTATGACTTAAATCACTATTCATAATGGCACGCCCCTCTTAAAACTCGTTTCATTCTACCCCATTTTTCTACATATCGCAAGTCTGAACAAAATTTTTATAAAAATGTAAAAAAGACTTTTTGGCGTCTTTTCTCTCCTCCCTTGCCACGCAAAAGAAGAAAAAATCTTCCACCAAAAAGTCTTTTATCCTATTTTTCGCTTTAAATAAAGCTAGGCTTAGTAATTTTCCGGCTTAGTACAGCTCTTTTCCCTAAGCCTTATACTTTCCCCGACGGAAGCCCTTATAGGCTTCGTCAAAAAAACTTATTTTGCATAACTTGCTGCGGATTCTCCCGCTATCTTACCGAATACGGTGAAGTCACATACGGCATTTCCGCCAAGGCGGTTTGCTCCGTGAACTCCTCCGGTAACCTCTCCTGCCGCGAAGAGACCGGGAATTGCCTTCCCTTCTTTATTCAGAACTTCCGTCACGGTATTAATCTTTAAGCCTCCCATGGTATGGTGCACACCCGGAGTGACCTTTATAGCATAGAAAGGAGCCGTGTCTAAAGCTTGTGCAAAGCTGGTTCTTCCAAACTCCGCATCTTCCTTTTTCTCTACTGCTTCATTCCAAGTCTTTAAGGTATTTTCAAAGGCCTCTGCCGGAACGCCCATAGCCTCTGCAAGGCTCTTTGCGTCCTCTCCCGTTACAGTATAGCCGGACTTGATATAGCCCTGAATGACAGCGGATTTCTCTACCATCTTGCTATCAATTACCAGGTAAACTTGAGAACCTGTCTGCGCAATCTCTGCCTTGGAAACGGCATCTCTTGTTCCTACCTCATCGGTAAAACGATTACCTTCCATATTGACAAGGATTGCTCCGTCTCCACGAAGGCCCTCTGTAATAAGGTGTGCATCTGTAGTCGTCACTGTAGGATGAATCTGAATCTGATCCATATCCACGGTATCCGCTCCGATGGCTTCCGCCATGGTGATACCCTGCCCCAAAGCACCGGAGGCATTGGTGGACATATAGCCCTTTAAAGACGGCTGATACTTCTCTACCATTTCCATGTTAGCCGCAAAGCCGCCCGTTGCAATAATCACTGCTTTGGCTTTTACATTGACCTTGCTGCCGTCTGCAGAAAGAGCGTGCACACCGGTTACATTTCCGGCCTCATCCTGATCAATCTTATCCGCTGTTACGGAAGTGAGAAGAGTAATATTCTCTCTTTCATTTACATTCTTCTCTAAAATCGGGACCATATAGGAACCAACGGCGATAACCTTCTTGTTCTCATCAACCGGACGGTGAATTCTCTTTACGGAAGCACCGCCGAAGGCACCGACATTATGAACAGTCATGCCCAAGGTCTCAAGATAATCAATTGCAGGACCGGATTGTTCCGCAAGAACCTTTACAAGTTCAGGATTGTTTGTGCCCTTACCGCCGACTAAGGTATCCAGCTCCATAAGTTCCACGGAGTCAAAATATCCCTCCGGATTCGCCTGGTATGCCGCATACTGCTCCTTCACCGTTTCCGCCAATGCAGTAATCGTTTCATTGTCCGCATATTTTTCCGCTGCAGTAGCCAAGGTCTTCTCCACACCGGAGCCTTCTTCAAAGCTGTTTTCCGCCTGCCACTTGGTTGCAGCCGCATTCATACCGCCGGTTGCACGCACGGAGTTTCCTCCAACGATGCCTTGACTCTCCAGAAGCACTACCTTCTTTCCGCTGTCCGCAGCCGTGATTGCGGAAATCATACCTGCACCGCCTGCACCGATTACGCAGACATCGGCTTCCAGATTCTGATCTTCCTTCTTTACGGAATCTGCAGCAACCTGCGCCTTGGCAAACTTTTCGCTGTCAAGTCCCATGTCTTTTAAAGCCTGCTCTACACCGGTACGAAGTGCTGTGGAAGAAATAGTAGCACCGCTGATTCCGTCTACATTGAAGGTCTGCTGCTCAACCATCATTCCGGGTAAAGCTTCCACGGCCTTACTTCCGATTCCTTCGGTCTCCATATTGCTTAGGACATTTACCGCATAAATCTTATCTTCATCCGCACTAACTTCAATCTCCATGTCTCCGCCAAAGCCGGGAACGGTAACTGTAGTCTTCTTTGCCGTAGCGGGTGTATCTGCGCTCTTCGTAGAGGCTCCTCCCCAGGAACGAATCCCCAAGATTACCGCAACAAGAATTCCGGCAAGGATGACTAGATACGATAAAAATTTTTCTTTTTTCATATACTCCCCTATGTTTTGCTCTTCCTTAAGGCCGATTATAAAGGTTTGATATCAAACACCAATTTAAGTTTTTCTTATGCAAGCAGACATTTCCGTGTCGAACCAGCGAAAAACTTGAAGACATTTATCTTCATTTAAGCCTTAAGCTGTTTCAAGGCAAGATAATGATTTCCTCATC
>CAUTEL010000231.1:0-2923 GCA_963537185.1 uncultured Oribacterium sp.
GAAGGAGAATGGCCTTGGTATATTCGTTCCGTACTTTGCCTTGGAAGGGTGGAAGCTGTAGAGAATCAGGAGAAGGTGATAGAACAATGCAGAAAACTGGCGGAAAAATTCTATCCGACGAAAGAGTCTATAGAGAAAGAAATAGAAAAAGCCGGGGCAAGAGTCAATATGCTTTGCATGACGATTGACAGAATGACAGGAAAGCTGGTGAAGGAATCCTAAGTCCCTTTTTATTTACCGTGGAAAAAGTGGAAACGGTGGCTTGCTTTTCCTGTGTAAAAAAATAAATTCATGATTGTGACCTTTCCTTTCTATTCTCCGTCTTAATAGAGGAAGGCGAAAGAAAAAGAAGCGAAAAAGAAAAGGCAAGTACAGCATCTTCAGAAACGAAATTAAGTATTGTTACCGTCTATGAAGATCTTGAAGGACATGCAGAAATTTTAAGTACAGAAGATGTGGATTTTGGCGTATAATAAGGAGGTATCACGCCTTTGCCCTATCAGCGGCAAAGCAAAAGGAAATTCAGGAAAATAGAAGTAGGGAAAAATGCAGGTAAGTAAGAAGCTTAGTGACAATGCCACATGGATTAATATTGATTCTAAAGAAATTACAGAGAAGTCTAAAATCTACGAAGAGTATGATATTGATCCGAAAATTATTGACTATGCTTTGGATGAAAATGAGCATGCTCACATGGATTATGATCGGGAGGACGGAACTGTAACCTTTATTTACAGCGTTCTGGAGTCAAAAAAAGACAAGGAATACTATGAAACGGTTCCGATGACTTTCATTGTACAGAAAAATCGTCTGCTGACCATCAGTAACGAGGATAATGACTATATTATTCAGAAAATGTATTCCTATGTGGATACGAAAGAAGAGCTTTCTATTTACACCCTGCTTTTTGCAGGTTTGGAAATGATTTCCAATGCCTATTACCCCGTAATTGAGCGACTGGATAAGCAAAAGGATGAGATAAATCATTTGCTTCGGAAGAAAACAACGAAGCGGAATCTTTATGCCCTTTCCGATTTGGAGGTGGGGATGATTTACCTACATTCTGCGGCTACACAAAATCGCCTGCTTTTGGAACATATACAGGCCCATGCCATATACCGTAGCTTTAACGAAGAGGAGATAGCACAGTTTGATGATGCCATGGTGGAAGCCAGACAGCTGGTTTCCATGACGGAGCTTCTCTCTACCGTGGCTCGTCAGCTTTTGGATTCCTACAACAATATTTTGAATAATGACTTGAATAACAACCTGAGCACCTTAACGATTTTTGAAATTTTACTTAGTGTGCTTGCGGTAATTACCGGCTTCTTCGGAATGAATGTACCACTTCCCCTTATGAATGATCGAAAGGCTTGGATGCTGATTTGCGGGGTGAGTGCACTCATTTGGATAGCCCTAACTTGGATTATGCGCTGGATTATTAAACGAAGATAAAGGACGGGATTCAGTTATGCGATAGGAACTTTTATTCTCAAAACTCCGTTAAATCCACAATTTCCGTTGCCACCTCCTGTAAAAAGGCAGTATCATGGGAGACCACAAAGAGGATGCGGTCGTCCCGAACTTGCGATTTTAAAAGCTTTGCAATACGAAGCATATTCCGCTCATCCATACCGCTGGTAGGCTCATCAAAATAAAGAAACTTGGCATCTTGAAGAAGACTGGCGGCAATAGCCAGTCTCTGTTTTTGTCCTCCGGAGAGGCTCATGGGATGCCGTTTTTTTAAGTTTACCAGGTCAAGGGATGAAAGTAAGGAATCCATTTCTTCTGTCCATTTCTGCCCTTTGCAGCTTAACATGAGCTCCTCCTCTACCGAATCGGAAAAGAGCTGGCTATTCACATCCTGCATGACCAGAGAGGAGAGGGAAATCCGCTTTCTTTTCGACAGGGCATTTCCGAAAAGAGAAACTTTGACTTTCCTTTTTTCTGAAAGACCGCTTATAGCGCGAAGAAAAGTGGATTTTCCACAACCGTTTTCTCCGATGATGCCATAGATTTTTCCAAAGGAAAAAGAGGCAGTACGGATAGTGGCGCCGGAGGAATATTCTATTGTAAAATCCCCTTCATTTTTCCACTTTGGAAGAGAAAGGGAGAGCTTTTCTCGGGAGCGAAGTCCCATCGCTTCCACTTCCTCATTTTTTAGCGCCAAAAATTCTTCCTTTGAAAATGCTTTTACAATCCTCCCTTTTTCTAAAAAGAGCAAGCGATCCATAAGGTCCATAAGATAATAGAGCCTGTGCTCCGCAATAAGCAGAGAAATCCCTCTTTCCTTTAGGAGAAGAAGCATTTTTTGTAAAACGGCAATGGACTTTTCGTCCAGATTGGAAGAGGGTTCATCCAGTACAATCAGTTTACAGCCGGAAAGATAGGCAGAGGCTACGGACAGAATCTGCTTTTCTCCGCCGGAGAGGGCGAAGATATTTCTCCCTAAGAGATGTTCAATAGGGAAAATGGAGAGAAGGTCTGTCATTCTTTCGTCCATTTCCCTGCGGTCTAGCCCCATATTTTCCATACCGAACAAAAGCTCTAAGGTAGTATTGACATTAAAAAAATGGGTTTTCGGGTTTTGAAATACGCTGGCTATTTGCAGGGCAACTTGATAGAGGGGAAGCTCCTGCAGATTTTTTCCGCAAAACTCTATACTGCCCTGACACTGTGCATGGTCATAATGATAAGCCAGCCCGTTAATGGCATGAATTAAAGAGGATTTTCCACTGCCGCTTTCCCCGGAGAGGATAAGGCATTCGCCCGGTTCTACGGACAGGGAAATATCCTTTAGCGAAAGGCTCTCTCCCTCATAGGATAGGGAAAAATGCTCTATTTTTAACATACGAGGTCCACCTAAATGTTTTTTATATAAATATATTTATGGAAAGAAATTATTTTTTATAAAGTATTAATT
>CAUTEL010000232.1:0-2922 GCA_963537185.1 uncultured Oribacterium sp.
CCGATATAGCTCAGTTGGTAGAGCAACTGATTTGTAATCAGTAGGTCTTCGGTTCGAGTCCGAATATCGGCTTTAGCCTAAGCATAGCTTAGGCTTTTTCTATCTCATAAGATAATATTAGATAGGTGGTATTTCATTTAGCAAGTATACACTTTTTACTACTTATAGATTTCTTAACAACTTGCTAAAACGGATAGATTTTCTTATAATCATTTACGGAACCGTAGCTCAGTTGGTTAGAGCACTCGGCTCATAACCGATCGGTCCAGGGTTCGAGTCCCTGCGGTTCCATGCAGAACAATGCATTGCATTGTTCTTTTTTTATTCATAACGAGTATCGTGCGCAAAGCGTGCGATATCTCGTTTATCAGTTTGATTTTGTGAATCCGGTTTATCTTGTAGCGCATATAGTGATTGATTTTATAGTGCATATATTGATTGATTTTATAGTGCTTAAATAGATAAAGAATGAAACTCTAAAAACTATAGAGAAAATACATGAGGAAAAACGAAGAGATGAATTATTAGCACTTATACTTGATGAGTGCTAATAATTGTGCTATACTATTTTTGTTTGATATTCCGAAAGAGGTATAGGAGACATAAGGTTTATCTAATTAAATTTTATATAGTAGAAGAGAGGTATTTTTATGGAAAAAAAGGGATCTTTATCAATTCATAGTGAGAATATTTTTCCCATTATCAAGAAATGGATGTATAGCGATCAGGACATTTTTGTTCGTGAACAGATTTCCAATGCTACCGACGCGGTAACCAAGCTGGAAAAGCTTGCTCTGATTTCCGAATGGGAGAAGCCGGCAGACTATAAAGGTCGGGTAAGCGTTATTGTGAATCCTGATGCAAAAACCATTTGCTTTAAAGATAACGGTATTGGCATGACGGAGGAAGAAGTTGAGAAGTATATTACCCAGATTGCTTTCTCCGGTGCAGCGGATTTTATCGAAAAATACAAGGATAAAGCTAACAGCGATCAAATTATTGGGCATTTCGGTCTTGGATTTTATTCTGCATTTATGGTAGCGGATCGGGTGGAAATTGAAACCCTTTCCTATAAAAAAGATGCGAAGCCTGTTCATTGGTCCTGCGATGACGGTACGGACTACAGTATGACGGAGGGCAGTAAGTCTTCTCACGGTACGGAGATTACCCTTCATTTGAATAATGACTGTTTAAAGTATGCCAATGAATGGGAGATGCGTTCCATTATTGAGAAGTATTGTTCCTTTATGCCGGTTGAAATTTATCTGGAGAAGCTTCCTAAGGACAGCCAGGAAATTTTGGCGTCTGAAAAGCTTCCGGAGGATCTTGTCTTGGAAGAGATTCCGGAGAAGCTGGAAAAGGACGAGAAGGGCGAGGAGAAAAAAACGGAGGCAAGGCTGAAGATTGAAAAGCGTCCGGTACTCTTAAATGAAATCCATCCGCTTTGGGGAGAGTCTCCTTCCACAGTGACGAAAGAGCAGTATTTGGATTTTTATCGGAAGACCTTCCATGATTATAAGGAGCCTTTGTTCTGGATTCATTTAAATATGGATTATCCCTATCATTTAAAGGGAATTCTGTATTTCCCAAAGATTAATTCTGAATACGAATCCATTGAGGGTACAATTAAGCTTTATAATAATCAGGTCTTTATTGCGGATAACATTAAAGAGGTAATCCCCGAGTATCTGCTTCTTTTAAAGGGTGTAATTGACTGTCCGGATCTTCCGTTGAATGTATCTCGTTCTCAGCTGCAAAATGACGGGTTTGTCAAGAAGATTTCCGATTACATCACGAAAAAGGTAGCTGAGAAGCTTTCTGGTTTATGCAAGACGGATCGCGAGAATTATGAGAAGTATTGGGACGATATTTCTCCCTTTATCAAGTACGGTATTCTTAGAGATGAGAAATTTGCAGAGAAAATGAAGGACTATATCCTGTTTAAGGATCTGGAGGATAAGTATCTGACTTTACCGGAGCTTAAAGAGAAGAAGGACGATTCAGAAGGAGCTTCCGAGAATGCCGAGAATAAGAGTTCTGAAGAGAGTCAGCAGAAAGATAAGCAGGCTTCCGATGAAAATACAAAGGAAAGCGGCTCAGAGACACAGTCCGGGGATGGGGAAAAACAGGAGGAAAAGGTCCAAAGAGTCTACTATGTTTCTGATGCCTTGGCCCAGAGTCAGTATATTCGCATTTTTAAAGAGCATAAGAAGGAAGCGGTTTATCTTACGGAAAGAATCGATTCCGCCTTTATTACTGAATTAGAGGCGAAAAATGAAGGGCTTCGTTTCCAAAGAATCGATGCGGACTTCCAGGAGGCTATGCAGGAGAAGCTTTCCGAGGAGGAACAGAAAAATCTTCATAGTCTCTCAGAAAAACTGGAAAAGAGCTTCCAAAAGAATCTTGCTAAGGATAATCTGAAGATTAAACTGGAAAGACTGCTGTCAAATACACCCGCTGCACTACTGTCTATTTCCGAGGAATCCAGAAGAATGCAGGAGATGATGAAAATGTATGCCATTTCCGGCATGCCCATGGGAGAGCTTCCACTGGAGGAGAGTCTGGTGTTAAATGAAAAGCATCCTTTAGTGGATTATCTTCTAAAGCATGAGGGGCTTTTGGAAACAGAGGAAGGAAAGCTTCTTGAAGAGCAGATTTACGATCTTGCCCGCATTCAAAATGCCAGCCTGAACGGAGAAGAAATGAAGCAATTTGTAGATCGCTCCGAAAAGCTTCTTTTACAGTTTGTAGAGGAGAAAAAGGCTTAAAAGAACTGTATTCTTGCCTATATATTGTAAATTTGTAAAAAATATAAGTTAAATAAATTGTTGAAATATAGATAAGTGAGAGCGATGGATACTTATAATAGAATATTTTATTATTATAACAAATTTTCTAATTAAAACATTATATATTGTTGTT
>CAUTEL010000233.1:0-2910 GCA_963537185.1 uncultured Oribacterium sp.
CTTTATAAGATCCTTTCTTGAGCAGCAAAGAGAATGGAAAAAATTTTACTGTATTTTTTTTGAGTAGATAGAAAGAGGAAAGTCCATGAAGGTCACAAAAGTCGAATGTCCCAACTGTCACGGCAGTCTTAATATTCCCGACGGAATGAAGGAAGGCTTTGTCAGCTGTGAGTTTTGCAATACCAAGGTCTATATTGAACCACATAAACCCGACATTACTCAAAATTTTAATATCGGAAGCGTAAATTATAATAAGGCAAATTCCGTTTCCGACACGGATTCACTGATTGATTTAAAAACTTGGGTATCCATAGGCGGAAGTGTTCTCGGTGCCCTTACCATTATCGTTCTCCTTCTTTTAAATGGAAAGTCAAGCGACAAACGAGAGGCAATCAATACAGCAAACTATAGAAGCACTCCGAAAGACGCCGTAGTGATGCAGTTTGTAGAGGAGGCCTTCGGAAAGCCTCTGGAAGAGATAAGCAAAGAGGACTACGACTCTATACAATCCTTGAATATTCAAAAATATACGGAAGAGTCATCCTCCGACCATACGAAAAGCTGGCGTTTTAGCTATGCGGAAAAACTGGATGAAAACGGAAATCCCGTGGACGAAGAATCACTCTATTTCCCGCTTACGGACAGTATTTCCGAGCAGGATATGCAGGTCTTTACCGGTCTTGTTCGCCTTTCTTTAGGAACGGACATTTCCTTTGATTATGAAGCAGAGGAAAGCAGTGATTTAAAAAATCTGGAGAATTTAAAGTATTTCTCCGCAGAGGATGAAAGCTTAAATGATACTGTAAAAATCCTCGGAAAGCCGGAAGAAATCCTGAGTCTTTCCGGTCTTCTCCTCTTTGATAATGAAGTTCCTTCTGGTGTACAGGATAAAAATGGAAAAGAAATCAAGGACATCTTCACTCCCTTCTCCTCTCTTAAGTCCCTTTCCATCTCCATCGATGGGGACTATGAGTCAGGGCTTTTTTTCCTTAGAAATTTACCCACATTGGAAAAGTTGGAAATCTCACTAAGCGCATCCGATACTGCGCTGGACCTTTCTCCCCTTTCCTCTTTAAGCCAATGTACAAGCCTTAGTATTGTATGCACTTCAGATACTTCTTTTGAAAATGTCAGCGTTTTTTCCGGTATGCCGAAGCTTGAACACATCCGGCTGGACAGTTTATCCGATATCAAGGACCTGAACTTTGTAAAGAATATGCCGAATCTGAAATCCCTGTATCTCAAGGACCTTCCGATTCTAAACCTGGACGGCCTTTCCAATCGCAAGTCTTTAAACAGTCTTACGATTGAAAGCTGTTATGATTTGGAAAATGTCGATGCTCTTCTGAGCCTTTCTTCCCTGCAACGCTTATCCATTCAGGGTGTCTCATGCCCCATTCCGGATTTACAGGGCTTAAGCGCATTGGAAGATGTCCAAATTTCTGAATAAGCTTTAGACATGGTTTTCCTCATTTTAGGAAAATATATTCTTTGTATTAATTTTTCTAAATTGATATTTCTAACAAAATATTGTTAGTTATTGCTAACTAATGTATACTGTATTCCGCTTAAATGGATAAGACTTATCTTATTTCATAACAAGTCTATCGAAGGAGGAATATATGAAAAACAATCCAAATGCATTAGCTGTTAAAGACTTAGTTACCATCGGTGTATTCGATGTCATTTACTTCGTTTGTGTGTTTGCCATAGGTATGATGGGGGTTATTCCCATTCTTTACCTTGTTTACCCTGCAGTCGTTGCTCTTCTCTGCGGTCCCATAGTGATGCTTTTGATGGCCAAAGCTCCGAAGCCCTGGGCACTTTTTATTTTCGGAATGATCATTCCCCTGATTATGCTCGCCTTCGGACACAGCTTTATTGTACCGCTCCTATCTCTCCTTATCATTTTACTTGCAGAAGGAATCAGGAGGCTTGGAAGATACCGCTCTATGCCCCTAACCATGCTCTCCTATGTCATTTTCTCCACTTGGACATGTAATTCTTTAATGCAAATGCTTCTTGTAAAAGAAAGATATTTGGAACTTACCAGAGCGGAGATGGGAAATGACTATGCCGATGCCTTGGAAAAGTTGATTACCGTTCCGAACATGGGACTGGTTTATCTTGGTGCAATTCTTGGCGGAATCTGCGGTGCCTTTTTGGGAAGAAAGCTTCTGAAAAAGCATTTTGAAAAGGCGGGCATTTTGTAATGGAAGAAAATCTAAAGCCTTGGGCTATCCGACAAAATCCATTTAACCCGAATCCCCTAACGAAACTTCTCGTTTTGGGATTCCTGGGTGCTACCGTTGTGCATCCTGTTTCCGCCTATGCCGAATGGGCAGTAATAGGCATTATTTCCCTCTTCTATTTCGCGCTGGAAGAGCGGAAAACTGCTGTCACAAACCTTTTATTCTTTCTTTTCCTGTCTTTTTTTCCAAGCTTTCCTAAGCTTTATTCTCTTCCCGCCTTACTAAAGCTTTTCCTTTCTTTCATTTATGTTCTCAGAATGTTTTATCTTCCTTATGCCGGGGGGCGATTTTTCATTAAGACCTCCGATGTGGGGAGTATTTTAGCCTCGATGGATTACTTACACATTCCTCCGTGCATCTCTATTCCTATCGCCGTGATGTTTCGTTTTTTCCCATCTTTCGCAGAAGAAAAAAGAAACATTTCCATGGCTATGCGGATAAGAGGCATTAAAACTCGAAATCCCTTACGCTATCTGGAATATATTACCGTTCCCCTTCTCATCATTTCCGCAAATATTGCAGAGGATATTGCTAAAGCCGCAGAATGTAAATGCATAGAAAATCCCATACCGAAGTGCAGATACAGCTCAGTACACTTGCAGTGGGCGGATTTCTTTTATGCACTTTTCATCATAAGCACATTAATTGTAGGCTGGAT
>CAUTEL010000234.1:0-2910 GCA_963537185.1 uncultured Oribacterium sp.
GTGAAAGCACGAACAAAAAAAGAGCGGCTTAGCCGCTCCTATAGAGATGGAGGATAAAAAAATGAAAAAAAACTTGCTAAACGAAAAGAAGAATTTGTGGAAAAAAATAAGTATTTTATCAGTTTCCGCCCTATTGGGGATGTCTCTTATGGCCTGTGGAGGAAAGGGGACTTCTCCTCAAGATAATTCTGTAAAGAGTGCTGAGGGAAAAGAAAATGCAAAGTCTGAAGAAGCTAAGCAAGGAGAGGCAAAGGAAGGAGAAGAGCTGAAAGGTAAAATCTCCGATATAAAGGACTTTATGTTTGTGGTTACCACCGATGACGGTAAAATCTATGCCTTAAATTTCGATAAGAAGCCGGAAGGGCTGGAGGAGCTGAAGGACGGAGACGAGGTTATCGTGCATTATACAGGAGAGCTCTCCGAGGTGGATCCCTTTGAAGGAGAAATACTTTCGGTAGAAAAAGCATAAAAAATTCATACTCTGGACAAATTTTCATTTTATCATTAGATTATTCTTAAGTCTGCTCGGCGAAATTCTCCGTATATTTTCAACATAGGGAATATACGGAGAAAAGCCCTGCTTGGACAGACGATGCAATCCGGTGAAAGAGTGAAGTTTGCAGGTGATTATGGAAGACAGAGAAATTATAGATTTATTTTTTGCAAGAAATGAAGAAGGAATTCTGCGCTTGCAGGAGCAATATAAGGCATACTGCGGAAAAATTGCTTCCGGAGTATTATCTCAAAAGGAAGATATAGAAGAGGTGTTAAATGATTCCTGGCTTAGCATATGGAATGCCATTCCGCCGGAAAAGCCCCTCTTCTTAAAAGCATATTGTGCCAAAATAGTACGGAACTTTGCAATTAACCGCTTGAAAATGCTTCATGCAAAAAAACGCGCGGGGAAGGAATTTACGGAAAGCGTGGAAGAGCTTGGAGAAGATATTCGGCTTTCTTTTAACAACGTAGAAGAGCATATCAATGAAGAGGCTTTGGTTTGTGCTATCAATGCTTTCCTTTCGGAACAAAAAAAAGAGTCTCGAATATTTTTTGTTCGAAGATATTTTTACCACGATGAGATAAAGGAAATTGCAGAGAGATACGGAGTGGGAGAAAGCAAGGTGAAGGTCAGCTTGCACCGTATGAGAGAAGCACTGCGAAAAAGGCTGGAAAAAGAAGGTTTACTATGAAGGACTGGAAATTAATTGAAGCGATAGGAAAGATAGATGAGCGCTATATTATGGAAGCGGATGAAGAAGCTTCTTTAAAGAAAGAAGCGAAGATTTTTTCCGTAAAGGAAAAGACCAAAAGAAAGTTAGCTCCTTTTGTCAAGACAGCTATAGCGGCTTGCTTTATGCTGTCCGTTGTTCTCCCGAATGTTTCCGAGGAAAGTGCCTATGCCTTGCAGTCGATTCCGGGCCTGGGAAGGTATTTTCAGTTGATTACGCTTAGAAAATACTCTTTTAATGACGGCTCACACTCTGCTGAAGTGAAGACACCGTATCTGGCTGTGGAGGCGGAGGGAGAAGCTGCCGGTGCTCCTTATAATTCTGCATTGGAGGAAAAAATCGAAGCGGCCTCATTAGAGGAAGAAGAGCTTAAAGAGAGCGCGAAGAAATCGGCTAAGTCTGATTCTGCAGAGAGAATCAATGCCGATATTGACAAAAAAACGGATGAGCTTATTCAAGAATTTAAAGAAGAAATTGCTGAGACGGAATACAAGAATCTGGATGTGCGTTCTGAAGTGATTCTCAATTCGGACGATTATTATGTTCTGTCTTTAAGTGTCTTACAGCAGGAGGGAGATTCCCATACTTTAAACCATTATTATACGGTAGATAAGCACAGCGGTGAGCTCTTAAGGCTTGGCGAGCTCTTTCCCTATACTGCAGATTACAAGGAAATCCTGACCGAAGAAGTAAAAAGGCAGATTAAGGAGCACAATCGAAGCTCAGAGAGTAAATATTTTGTGCAGGACGGAGAAGATGAAGAGGGCTTCAGAGAAGTAAGCGAGGAACAAAGCTTCTACATTAATGCGGACAATCAGTTGGTTTTGGTATTTCCACAGGGAGAGGTGGCTCCGATGTCTATGGGAGAAAGTCAGTTTATTATGCCTAAGAGTATTTGGCAGGAAGGCTAGGACTATGGTAGAATGGTCAGCGGTAAATATGGCTTTGTATACTAAGGGCGAAGAATGAAGTTCACAAAATACAGTATAGAGAATCGTTTATATGAAATGAAAAGTAAGCGGGCACGAATCTGGCACAGGTTTACAGGAATTATTAAGACTGTATGCCTTTTCGGATTCGTAGCTTCGCTTTTTTTGAGTCTTTCTTTTTCCTACGGCTTATTTAAAGGGATTTTGGATTCTGCACCGGATATCCATAAAATTCATGTAGGACCGACTGCTTATGCTACAAAAATTTATGATAAAAAAGGTAACTTGATGTCCACTCTTGTAACGGAAGGTTCAAACAGAGAAAGAGTGAGCTACGAGGAATTGCCGAAGGACCTCATCAATGCTTTTGTGGCAATTGAAGATGAGCGCTTTTGGCGACACAACGGAATTGACTTTCGCTCTATTCTTCGTGCGGTAAAGGGGGTTGTTTCCGATGACAGCGCTGCGGGAGGCGGTTCAACCATTACACAGCAGCTGCTTAAAAACAATGTATTCGGCGGCGGTCTCCATGAAGGCAAATTTGAGAAATATGTGAGAAAATTTCAAGAGCAGTATTTGGCTCTGGAATTGGAGGACCAGCCGGGGCTGGATAAAAAGGAAATTAAAAAGAGTATTTTAACGGAGTACTTAAATACTATTAACCTGGGGGCAAATACCCTCGGTGTGAAAGTTGCAGCCCGTCGATATTTTAACAAGGAAATATCGGAGCTAAATCTCTCGGAGTCCACGGT
>CAUTEL010000235.1:0-2900 GCA_963537185.1 uncultured Oribacterium sp.
TAAAGACCAATGCCTGGTTTGTAGGCTTTGCCCCCATGGAGGATCCGGAGATTGCTATATCCGTCATTGTGGAAGAAGGAGAAACCGGCGGAAAGACCGCAGCGCCTATTGCCAGAAAGGTGTTGGATCAATATTTTCATAAAGAAGGATAAGAGGGTATAGTAAGAGGAGTAGTACAATGAGAAGAATACTGTCCTATATGGAAAAAGTGAAGGGGAAAAGCATTTTGGCCCCTCTGTTTAAGTGTCTGGAAAGCATGTTTGAGCTTTTTGTTCCTTTAGTCATTGCCAGAATGATTGATCAGGGAATTCGTAAAGAGAATCTTGCTGTGATATGGCATAGTCTTTTTCTGCTCCTGGCCTTAGCCTGTATAGGATGCCTTACCGCCGTGATTGCCCAGTATTTTGCGGCAGAGGTGGCTATGGTGGTGGGGAAGTCCTATCGAAGAGACTTGTTTCACAAAATTCTTTCCTTACCCTATAGAGATTACAATGAGCTTTCCGCATCTTCCTTAATTACCAGAATCGGTCCGGACATCTTCCAAATTGAATCTACGGTAAATATGGTACTCAGGCTTTTGATGCGTTCTCCCTTTATCGTTGTGGGAGCCTGTATTATGGCTTTTCGAATGAGTGCCAGGCTGTCAGTTTTATTTTTATTTGTTTTGCTTCTTTTATCTATTGTGGTTTTTGGTATCATGGCTCTTACCATGCCCTTTTACAAAAGGATTCAAGTAAGTCTGGAAAACATCACAAGGAAATACAGAGAAAATATTATGGGAATCCGTGTGGTACGGGCTTTCTGTCAGGAGGAAAAGGAAGAAGAGGAGTTTTTAGAAAAAAATCAAGATTATACCAAGGTGCAGATTGCAGTAGGGAAAATATCTGCATTACTAAATCCGATGAGCATGCTGCTGATTCAGTTTGGGCTTATGGGAATTCTGTATTTTTCCTCCAAGATGGTAAATGACGGCAGACTTTTTCAAGGAAATGTGGTGGCTCTGACCAACTATATGAGCCAAATTTTGCTGGAGCTTCTTAAGCTTGCCAATCTGATTATTTTGATGGTTAAAGCTTATGCCAGTATTAGCCGAATTGAAGAGGTGATGGAGCGAAAGAACGAAGAAGATCAGTCTGTTAACGATAAGGAAGCAGTTACTCTTTCAACAAGAAATCAAGCCACAGAGAAAGTGCAAAAGCAGGAGCTTGATGCCAATGCTTCTTCTGACTCAAAGAAGGCCGGTATCCTTCTAAAGAATCTTTCTTTTTCCTATGAAGTCGGAGAGGAAAGGGCTCTTTCCGATATCAGTTTTTCTTTAAAAGAAGGGGAAAGCTTAGGAATTATCGGTGGTACAGGATCCGGAAAATCCACCTTGATATCTCTAATTTGTGGATTTTACGCGGATTATGAGGGAGAAATTTTCCTTTGGGGGAAGAATTTAAGAGATTATTCGAAAAGAGAACTTAGAGAAAGTATTGCTTATGTCCCTCAGAAGGCCGTACTTTTTTCCGGAACCCTTAAAGAAAATCTTCTTTGGAGAAAGCAGGATGCAAAGGATGAAGAGCTTTGGAAAGCTTTGGAAATCGCCCAGGGAAAAGATTTTGTAGAGGAAAAGGGAGAGGGCTTGGATTTGTCTGTCAGTATAGAAGGAAAAAATTTTTCCGGTGGACAAAGACAAAGACTTTCTATTGCAAGAGCTTTGGTTGGGGATTCTAAGCTTTTAATTTTGGATGATTCCGCCTCCGCATTGGATATGCTGACAGAAAGAAAGCTGCGAACAGCATTGGAAGGATATCAAGGGGAAAAAAGCCTTTTGGTAATCTCCCAAAGAGTATCCAGTATCAGGCATTTCCCAAAGATTCTGGTTTTAGATCAAGGTAAGTTAATCGGGCTGGGAAGTCATCAGGAACTTATGGAGAAATGTTCTGTATATCAGGAAATTTGTGCTTCTCAGAAGCAAGGAAAGGAGGCGTAATATGACCAGGCAAAACGGAACTGCAGCTGAGTCTTTTTGGAAACTTTTCGCCTTCATCAAACCTTATAAATTCAGCTTGCTTCTTTCCATTATTTCAGCTTTTCTCTCCGTAGTATTTTCCCTCTTTCTTCCTATCCTTTTGGGAAAAGCCATAGATAAGATTGCCGGAAAATCTGCAGTGGATTTTGCCGGATTGGGACAGATTTTAAAACTTATGTTTATAGTGCTTATCCTGGCAGTGGTTTCCAGTGGGTAATGAACCAAGTGAATACCTATTTAAGCTTTCATGTGATTGAAGATTTACGGAAGAAGGCTTTTTCTCATATTCAAGCCGTTCCTTTATCCTCCATCGATTCCAAGGAGCCCGGAGAGATTTTAAGCCGTTTAACTACAGACATAGAACAGATTTCACAGGGATTATTTGTTTTACTGAATCAGTTTTTGCAGGCGGTGTTCAGTATTTTGGAAACTGCATTTTTTCTCTTTCTTCTGGAATGGAGAATTGCTCTGATCCTTTTGGCGCTGACGCCTCTTTCCTTTTTTATCGCAAAGTTTATATCCAAGCGCGCTTACCTGTATTTTCAGAATCAGTCTAAGAGCAGAGGAGAAATCGCTGCCTTCAGTACGGAGGCTATCGGAAATGCGAAGCTTCTGAAGGCCTTTATGCAGGATGCCCCAAAGGAGGCGTTGTATCAGGAGAAAAATGAAAGACTTTCCCGATATAGTATGCAGGCAAATTTTTACAGCTCTTTGGTTAACCCCTTTACCCGTTTTTTAAATGCTTTAGGCTATGCTTTGGTTGGGGGAGTTGGAGCACTGTTTTGCTTACAAGGGACCTTAAGTATTGGGCAGTTATCCTCTTTATTGGCCTATGCCACCCAGTATGCCAAGCCCTTTAACGACATTACTTCCGTGATTACGGAAA
>CAUTEL010000236.1:0-2879 GCA_963537185.1 uncultured Oribacterium sp.
TTTTCGCAAAAAGGCAAAAATGAAGTATATAATGAAAAGACAATGCACGGAGGTATGACATCATGGAAATTAGACAACTGCATTCTTTTATTAAAATCGTTGAGTTGCAAAGCTTCTCCAAGGCAGCGGAAGCTTTGGGTTATACCCAGGCTGCTGTTACTATCCAGATTCGTCAATTGGAACTGGAATTTAATACTCGATTTTTTGATCGAGTGGGAAGGCATGTGGAGTTAACACCTCCAGGCAAGAAGTTCCTTCTCTATGCCAATGAAATCTTACGGAAGGTTGATGATGTTCATACCATTTTAGGCACTACCGTGGTACGAGATCACAAATTACGAATCGGTACCTTAGAGTCACTGTTAAACTTTAAGCTCCCGGAAGTTATTACCTATTTCTATCATCATTATCCTTCCGTTTCTTTAGAGATTCGCTCCGGCACACCCAAGGAATTAAACGACATGCTTGATCATAATCAGATTGATTTAGCATACTATATCGATCAAAAGGTTTATGGTCAAAACTGGGAAAAGACTTTGGAAGAACCGGAGTCGGTAGTATTTGTTGCCGCAGTAGACGCGGATTTACCGGAAAAAGAAGAATACCTGCTTCCTGAGCTATTAAACCTCCCCTTCTTCTTAACAGAAAGGGATTCCAACTATCGTTTCGCTTTAGAGCAAGAGCTGGCATCACAGCATTTATCGATTCGGCCGTTTTTCGAGACCAGAAACACGGAAGTGATTATAGAATTGATTAAGGAAAACAAAGCCATATCCTTCCTTCCTTATTACGCAGTGAAAAAAGATATTGAAAACGGTTCTCTTCGTAAATTAGAGGTTAAGGATTTTCAGCTTACCATGTACAGACAGCTCTTCTACCACAAAGATAAGTGGATGACAGAAGAAATGAAGAAATTTATCAGCTTAAGCGATCAATTGATGCTATAAAAGAATGCAAAAAACCCGACTTGTGGACTTTCCACAAGCCGGGTTCTTTTCTTTTCTATGCTTTCCTTATCCCTCTATGCTCTTTGAAATATTACCCTGCTCTTCCGCTATCCTTTAGAAAATATTGCGCTGCTCTTCCACTATTTTTTCTTTAGTAAACGCATAGCATTCACGATACAGATTACCGTTACTCCTACATCCGCAAAGACCGCCGCCCACATATTGGCAATACCGAAGGCACTGAGGAGAAGCACGAGTATCTTAACACCGAGGGCAAAGACGATATTTTCCGTTGCAATCCTAACCGTTCTTCTTCCGATGGAAATGACTCTCGGAATCTTTGTGAGATCATCATCCATAATGACAATGTCCGCAGCCTCTATTGCGGCGTCCGAGCCCATACCTCCCATGGCGATACCCACATCGGAGCGGGAAAGTACCGGCGCATCATTGATACCGTCTCCCACAAAAGCAAGATAGCCCTCTTGTTTCCCGTTTTTCTCAAGCTTCTTAATAAGCTCCTCTACCTTCTCTACCTTTCCGGCAGGAAGAAGCTCGCTGTAAACCTGATCAACTCCCAGCGCTCTTCCCACTTCTTCCGCTACCGGCCTACTATCGCCGGTCAGCATCACCACTTCTTTCACGCCCTCCAGCTTCATTTTCATAATAGCCTCGTGGCTACTTTCCTTTATCTCATCGGCAATCGTAATCTTTCCAAGATACATGCCGTCTCTTGCCACATGGCAGACGGTAGCACTTTTTTCTTCCTCTTCGAAATAGGCAATGGAAAACTCCTCCATAAGTCTTCCGCTTCCCACCAGAATCTGACTGTCCGCTACCTTGGCAATAAGTCCCTTGCCGCTCCGGTTCTCCGTCTCTTTCGGAATAAGAAGATTGCGTCCGGCAAAATCTCCCTCCTGATAGGCATGAAGAATAGACTTTGCTATAGGATGAGTAGAGCCATTTTCCGCAGAAGCTGCAGCAAAAAGAAGCTCTTCTTCGGAAATGCCTTCCGCCGGACACAGCCTTTCCACTACAAAGTTCCCTTTTGTCAGAGTCCCCGTCTTATCCGTTACCAAGACAGACAGCTTGGAAATAAGCTCCAGATAGTTTGAGCCTTTTACGAGAATCCCCTCTCTGGATGCTGCACCTATTCCGCCAAAGAAAGAGAGCGGAACGGAAATTACAAGTGCGCAGGGACAGGAAACAACGAGGAAGGTACAGGCGCGGTACAACCAGGTAATCGGTGGATGAGCCTGCCAAATAGACATCGGAAATACGCCAATCAGAACACCGAACAGCAAGCCGAGATTCGGAATAATGGCAAGAGCCAGAGCGGCAAACACAACAATCGGCGTATAGATCCGCGCAAAGCGGGTAATAAAGTTCTCTGTCTTGGACTTCTTCTCCGAAGCCTCTTCGACAAGCTCGAGAATCTTCGATACCGTGGAATCTTCAAAGCACTTTGTGGCTTCTACACGAAGAAGGCCTTCTCCGTTAATACAGCCGGAAATAATTGTATCTCCCGGGAAAACGGCGCGCGGTACGGACTCCCCTGTAAGAGCTGCCGTATTCACCATACTTTCTCCACTCCGTACGATCCCGTCCACAGCAACCTTTTCTCCCGCTTTAATGAGAAGAATGTCTCCGATTTCCACTTCATCCGGATCTACGGTTTCTATGCTGCCGTCTTCCCGTTCTACATTGGCATATTCCGGAACAATGTTCATCAGCTCCTTAATCGAAGCACGACTTTGCCCCACGGCATAGCTTTGGAAGAGCTCTCCGACCTGATAAAAAACCATAACCGCAACAGCTTCCGCAAACTCTCCTGCAAAAAAAGCACCTACCGTGGCAATGGTCATAAGCAGAGCGTCATCAAAAGGGCGGCGGTTTTTGATTCCGAGAAGACATTCCCGTACCACATCATAT
>CAUTEL010000237.1:0-2865 GCA_963537185.1 uncultured Oribacterium sp.
TGACATCCCGCAGACGGAACTCAAAATCAGCTTTAAGGAGATGTATGGGGATTCCGTCTATTCTTACTTAAAAAGGTGTCGTATGAATACGGCGGCTTCTCTGCTGATAAAAAATCCGGACCTTAGCGTATCTGAGATTGCACATCTTGTCGGATACGAGACTACAGGAAAATTTGCAGCAGCATTTCGGCAAATTATCGGTACTACGCCTTTAGACTATCGCAAGTACCGTACAAAGCCCGCAGACAATTTGATTAACATATAGGAGGGTAAAGAAATAATGAACGAAAACCGAAAACTGACAGGAAAAGATGTCATCGCAATCGGTATCTATTCCGCAATTTACTTTGTACTAAATTTTATGGCAATGATGACAGGATTCATTCCCTTACTCTGGATTGTGCTTCCCGGAACTGTGGCAGTACTCACCGGTATTCCCTTTTTATTGATGGCGGTAAAAGTTCCTAAGTCAGGAGCGGTTCTAATCATGGGCGCTATCACTGCTTTTTTGTATTTTGTTACAGGGCAGTTTACCGTCCTCATTCTGATTACGATGTTCATCGCCTGTGTTGTTTCAGAAGCCTATAGGTATATAACGAAATATAATCTTAAATTCAGTAATCTTGCAGTCACTTTCATCTTGTTTAGTTACGGAATGACAGGATCGCCGCTTGCTTTATTTGTGTATCGTGAGAGTTTTCTGGCGCAGATCGGCGAGACTATGAGTCAGGAATATGTTGCAGCAATTTCTTCCTATATCACCGCCCCTATGTTGATTCTTCTGTTGATTTCCCCGATTGTCGGCGGCGTCTTTGGCGCACTGATTGCCGGAGGGATATTCAAAAAACATTTTAAGAAAGCAGGTATCGTCTAAATGTGCTTTAGGAAGCCTGACCCTCGCGCCGGTCTTTTCATTCTTCTGCTTGCCAACATAGGGATGTTCTTAGAAAGAACCGGTAGACAGGGAAATGTTTTAACGGGGGTAATTATCGTAGTTCTCATTTTGTATGGCTGCCCTAAAATTGCGGCAGGCGGAGCAGGATTTCTGCTGCTGTTATATTGTCTACAGGCCTTCGTGCTTCCTGCATCGCCTATAGCTTTTACTGCTCTGTTTTCCGTGTTTGTGAATATGACAAGACGGATGTTGCCCTGTCTTTTGACAGGGGCATTGTTAGTTAAGAAGTGCAGCGTCCATGAGTTTGTTGCCGCCTTGCGAAAGATGCATCTCCCTAAAAATCTTATTACGGCCATGGCTGTCACGGTTCGTTACTTTCCGGCTATTCAAGAAGAGATTTGTCACATTAAGGACGCAATGAAGCTTCAGAGCATTCCGGTAGGGAGAAAAATAGAGTGTTATCTGGTGCCAATCATGCTTTCTGCCACAAAAACTGCGGAAGAACTTTCCGCAGCGGCAACAGTCAGGGGGATTGACAGCCCGAAAAAAAAGACCTGTGCGGTAGAAATTCGTTTCAGCCTGACAGATATTTTCTGCATGCTGTTTACTGCCATAGGAGTTGTTCTTATCTTGAATTTTGTGAAAGGATAAAATGATTGAGTTTATTGATGTGAACTATAGAGTAGCCGACTATGTGATTTTGACGGGAATAAACTTGAAGATACATAAGGGTGAATGTCTTCTCCTTGCAGGAGAAAGCGGTAGTGGCAAGACGACTTTAACGAAACTTATCAATGGGTTGATTCCTCATTTCTATTCCAATGGGCAGCTTAACGGAGGTGTAAGTATTCAGGGAGAGAAAGTGGAGGAAACGGAGATATATAGACTGGCGGAAAAGATAGGAAGTGTATTTCAAAACCCTAAATCGCAATTTTTTTATACAGATTCCTCTGCTGAGATTGCATTCGGACTGGAAAACCGTGGTGTTCCGTCGGAAAAGATTCGACAGAGGATTGCGACAACAGCGAATGAGTTAGGAATTGAAAATCTGCTTGGACGCAATATTTTCAAACTCTCAGGTGGAGAAAAGCAGATTATCGCATTTGCTTCGGTCTATGCGGGAGAGCCGGAAATTTATGTGCTTGACGAACCATCCTCCAATCTGGACAACCTGTCTGCTGCACGACTAACGAAACTGCTTCACTATATCAAGGCACAGGGGAAAACTTTGATTATTGCGGAGCATCGGTTGAATTATCTTAGATCCGTCATAGATCGAGTTGTATATCTAAAAGGCGGACGGATTATGCAGGAATTTACTGTAGAACAGTTTCTTGCACTCTCTGAAAGAGAACGGATTGCAATGGGACTTCGTAGCTTAAAAGAAACGCGAATCACGATCCCTGCATGTAAAGCCGTAAAGGGGGAACTTCGTATCGAAAGGATTATCAGCCCTTACAAGGAACAGGAAATCAGCTTCGGAGCTTCTTCAGGAGATGTGATTGGGATTGTGGGAAAGAATGGAGCAGGAAAAACAACTTTGTGCAAGATAATATGCGGATTACTAAAGGAGCAATCCGGCAGGGTCATCTACCAAGGGAAAAAGCTTACAAGGAGACAAAGACAGAGGCTCTGTGCCATGGTTATGCAGGATGTAAACCATCAGTTATTTACAGACAGTATTGTAGAGGAATGTGAGCTTGCGGCTCCGGAAGCATCGAAAGAAAAGATTGATAAACTTCTGCAAGGGTTTGATTTACTTCCCTATAAAGAGGTGCATCCTGCCGTCCTGTCAGGAGGTCAGCGTCAACGGCTGGCAGTATGTCAGGCAGTGCTGTCGGGGAAAAAGCTAGTGATATTCGATGAGCCGACAAGTGGCCTGGACTATAAGCACATGATGCAGACCGGGGAGATTATTCAGAAGCTGTCCCACGAGGGATATATAGTTCTGGTAATTACGCATGATTATG
>CAUTEL010000238.1:0-2864 GCA_963537185.1 uncultured Oribacterium sp.
GATCCTTTTCGGGCTTACTCAAGTTAATCGTGATATCCAGTTCCCCGTAAGGACTCTCCGCCTTATAGCGAATATCTTTTTTAATACGGTAGCGGCGGATATAGTCATTATCCTGACTGAACTGATAAAAATATTCGGTAGCCTCCCGGGGAGAACTGCTGTATTTCTCAAAAAATCTGTTTCGGATATTGGAAGGTCTGTCCGTAAGAATCCCCATTATTCTTGTATCGAAGAGGTCTTTTGTTACTGTACTGTCATCTTCCATGATGCCCTTAGCCAAAGCATAGTCCAAGATCTTCTGCAAAAGCTTCTCCAAATATTCTCCGGATTCCAGCTCTTTCCAATTAATTTTTTTTACTTCTTCTTCAATTCTTTCTTCATTGCAAATCTTCGGCTCAAAGGAAAGAAGACCTGCCAGACTGTTATAGCAGTAAATTGTGTCTTCCTTCTCTATTAAGCCGGTATAAAGTCCATATGCCAAAAGCCGTTCTAAAACTTCTTCCATTTTTGCTCCTTGCCGCTAATCCTATATCCTGCACTTTTGAACAATACTATAGGCGCAATACCGTACGCCTTTCGAGTGATGTGTCTAATCCGTCCAATATCCCTTAGATTAAGAATTATATCCGTTCGGATTCCCGGACTGCCAGCGCCATGCATCACGGCACATATCCTCAATCCCTCTTTCCGCACGCCAATTCAGTTCCTTCTCCGCTTTCTCCGGGCTGGAATAACAAGTTGCGATATCTCCTGCCCTTCTTCCGTCGATGACATAGGGAATCTCTTTTCCGCATGCCTTTTCAAAAGCATGAATGATTTCTAAAACAGAGTATCCGTTTCCTGTTCCAAGGTTACAAACGAAGACACCGTCATTCTTTGCCAATCTCTCTATCGCTTTCACATGGCCCTTCGCAAGGTCGACTACATGGATATAATCGCGTACTCCTGTGCCGTCCTTTGTATCGTAGTCATTTCCGTAAACATGTACCTTCTCCAGTGCACCGGAAGCAACCTTTGCCACATAGGGAAGAAGGTTATTCGGAATCCCTTTAGGATCCTCTCCGATTTTCCCGGAAATATGGGCTCCAATCGGATTAAAATAACGAAGTAAAATAACATTCCACTCCGGCTTTGCCTTCTGTAAATCACTTAAAATCTGCTCCTGCATCCACTTCGTCCATCCATAAGGATTGGTACAGGTCCCCTTAGGGCAGTTTTCCGTAATGGGAATCTCTGCCGGGTCTCCGTAAACAGTCGCGGAGGAAGAGAAAATGATATTCTTACAGCCTGCCTCATCCATTACTTCCACAAGGTTTAAAGTTCCGAGAATATTGTCATGATAATAGAAAATCGGCTTTGCCACGGATTCTCCCACCGCCTTCAGTCCCGCAAAATGAATGGTTGCGGAAATATCCGGGTGCGCCTTAAAAATCTTTCTCAGTGCTTCCTTATCCAACATATCCGCCTCGTAAAAAGCAAAATCCTTTCCTGTAATTTCCTTAACCCTCTCAATAGCCTTCGGGCTGGAATTATAGAAATTGTCAAAGGCTACTACATCATAGCCACTTTCCAAAAGTTCAATGAGTGTATGGGAGCCGATATAGCCGGCTCCTCCGGATACTAAAATCTTCATCTTCTTCTCCTTTTTTCGGACTTTTTTGCCTTCTCTTTCTTTACTCTGATTGGGCACAGTCTTAAACATATTCTTTCGCTTGCAAAAGCATGGTAAGATTTCAAAATTTCTATCTTTATCTCTGAAAAAGCCTATAGTTCTCTCGGACCATCCGCAATCTCCGCCTCATAGAAGCTGCAGGGATAGCCGATTTTCGGCTCATATACCTTCTGAAGCTCCTCTTCAAAGTCTTTCATTTTTTCGCGCTTTACTAAGGATACGGTACAGCCTCCAAATCCGCCTCCGGTCATACGGGATCCCAGAACATAGGGGAGGGTCCAAGCTGTTTCACAAAGTAAATCAGATTCCTCACAAGACACCTCATAATCATCTCGAAGAGATACATGAGAAAGGTTCATCAGCCTTCCGAACTCGTGATAATCCCCGTCCTCCAAAGCCTTCTTTGCTGCAACGGTACGGTTGTTTTCCAGTACGGCATGCTTTGCTCTCTTGCGGATAATCGGATCCTCCAGTTTCTCTTCCAGCCGGAAGAACTCTTCGTCCGATAAATCCCCTAAAGTTTTGATTTCCGCATATTTTTGTAAAATCTCCAAGGCTTCCTCGGATTCTCTCCTTCGGTCATTGTAAGCCGAGCCGATAAGCTTATGCTTCTTGTTTGTATTGGTAATAATTAATGCATAGTCTGTTAAAACAAGAGGAGCATAACTAAATTCCAAAGTCGCAGTATCTAGGAATATGGCATGGTCTTTCTTTCCCATTGCAGAGGCAAACTGATCCATTATCCCGCAGTTCATGCCATTGTAATTGTTTTCACTGTACTGCCCAATCAAAGCTATCTCAGGTAGACTAAGCTTTAGTCCGTACATCTCCTTCAAAATGCTCCCCATGAGAACCTCCAAGGAGGCGGAGGAAGATAGTCCTGAACCATTTGGAATATTGCCATATAAAACCAAGTCAAGTCCTTCCGGTAGGCTATACCCTCTCTTCCGAAATGCCCAAATCACTCCCTTTAAATAACTTGCCCACTGCTTATCTTCGAGAGGATTAAAACTATATTCATCAGCGGTAATTACACCGGTACTTTCTACATTTAAAGAATAAAATCGGAAATTTCGGTCCTGTCTTTTCTTTACACAAGCATAGGTTCCCATAGAAAGAGCGCAGGGAAATACATGCCCTCCATTATAGTCTGTATGCTCTCCAATTAAATTCACTCTTCCGGGTGCAAAGA
>CAUTEL010000239.1:0-2853 GCA_963537185.1 uncultured Oribacterium sp.
CTAGAGAAGGGATGGCCGGAAAAAAGGCAGGGAGTATAGCGAATTCCAAGAGGACAAACAAGAAAGAGATAAGGATCAAATAGGAAATGGAGAAGAGAAGAAAAGGAGAGAAGAAGAGAGATGAGGATTGTTTAAGAAAGTCCGACAGTCCTCTATTTGCAGAGGAATCCGTTAATTGGACTCTGCTTTCATTTCCGGAGGAAATTTCTCTCGATAAAATTGTGCGCAGCGGGCAATGCTTTCGTCCGAAAGAGATTGCTCCGTCTTGCTTTCGCTTTGTTTCAAAAGAATCGATACTGTATCTTAAGCAAGTCTCCGAGAAAAAGCTTGCTTTTTCTGTCCATGAAAGCTCTTCTATGATAGAACAGGGAGAGATGAATAAGGGCTTCCTAAAGGAAAACTCGGCGGGAAGTGTGTCTAAGGACATGGAAGAGTGGAAGAGAATCTGGCTTCCTTACTTTGACGGGAAAAGAAAATATAAGAGGATAGAAAAGAACTGCCGTGGAGATCTTCATTTGCAAAAATGCATGGACTTCGGGAAAGGCTTAAGAATATTAAAGCAGGATCCCTTTGAGACTTTAATCACCTTTATTCTATCCCAAAGAAAGTCCATTCCGGCTATTCGTTCTTCCGTGGAAAAGCTCTGTGAACAGTTTGGAGAAAAACGCTATAGTAAAGTAGAGGAGAAGGAGATATATTTGTTTCCAAGTCCGAAGGCTCTTTATCATGCCGATTTGTCAAACTGCTCTTTAGGCTACAGGGCCCCCTTTGTGCAGGATGCGGTAGAGAGAATTGTGGAAGGGAGACTCGACTTATCAGCTTTGGAAAAACTGCCCACAGGGGAGCTTTTAGAGGCACTGATGGAAATTCACGGTGTGGGAATCAAGGTGGCTTCCTGTGTGGCTCTTTTTGCCTACGCTCGAATGGACATTATTCCGGAGGATGTTTGGATGAAGCGTATTTGGGAGTGCCATTATCAGGGAGGTAATCCGTATAGGGAAGACTCTGACGGAGGAATCATCCAGCAGTATCTTTTCCACTATGCTATACATCACAAGGAGGAATACTAATGTCCTACTCATACTTTGCATTGTTATCCAGAATGAAATATATCAACCGTTGGGCTTTGATGCGGAATGCCAGGGAGGAAAATCTCTCCGAGCATTGCCTGGAGGTTTCGATTTTAACCCATGCGCTCTGCATAATCGGGAATCAAAAGTGGAATAAAAACTTATCCGTGGAGAAGGCGGTGCTTCGTGCACTTTATCATGACGCGGCGGAAATCTTGACCGGAGATATGCCGACTCCGGTAAAGTATCGAAAAGAAGAATTGAAAACAGCCTATAAAAAGGTGGAGAAGGAAGCGGAGGAACGCTTGCTTTCTACACTTCCCTCGTATCTCACGGAAGACTTCGAAAAAGTATTTTTTCCGGAAGACTATGAAACTTTAGCCTATGAAAATAAATTGATTAAAGCGGCGGATAAACTCTCTGCTTTAATCAAGTGCGAGGAAGAGCTTCGCGCGGGTAATCAGGAATTTTCTACGGCGGCAATGTCCACTAGAAAGAAGGTGGAGGAAATGGCGGAGGAGCTTCCGGAACTAAAATGCTTTATGGAGGACTTTCTTCCGGAATACGGGAAGACCTTGGACGAACTGACAGAAGAGTAGTTTTTTGATAGTTTTGCATGAAGACGAAGGTATAAAAAATATAATGAAGTCATTTGTGATTTGGAAGAGAGGAAAAGCGGAAGTAATAGAGAAAGGGGATTTCGGCAAGAAGAAGTCGAAGTAAGGAAATGTTTTTATTTGAAGAAGTCGAGAGGAAGGGAGAAAGAGGGCTTGTACTTACAGGTTATTCGGGAAAAACAAGAGTCTTATCCGTTCCGGCGTATTTGGAAAATGAATGCGGAGAAAAGCTTCCGGTACTGGAAATTGCGGCACATGCCTTTGACGGGAGAGAGGATTTAGAGAAAGTGGAGCTTCCGAAAACCATTCGTGCTTTACGGGCATTTTCCTTTTTTAACTGTAAGGCACTTCGGGAATTTACGCTTTGGGACAGTGTGGAAGATTACTATGACGGATCTCTCCGGCAATGTCTTGCTCTTTCGCGTATCACGGTTTATTTTGAGAGGGAAGAAAATTACCAGATTGTAAGAGATATTCTGGGGGATAGTGACAGAAGGCTGCAGTTTCATTTATATATGTTGGAAGCTTCGCAAAGCAAGAATACGGCTTCCGTTGTGACTTCCTCTGGAGCTGCGACTTCCTCTAGAGAAAAAGCTGATTCGTATGAGTGGAATAGTTCTGCACGCTCTTCGACTAAAGAGCTTTCGCTTCTCTTCCCCGGTTATGTGGATAAGGTTCGGGAAGACACCATGGCGAGGCAGATTCATGATACGATTGACGGCTGTGGCTATAGCTATCGGCAGACAGTCGGAAGAAGGAGAATAGATCTTCGGCTTTATGATAAGCTTTTTTTACGAGCGATTCACGATACGAAAGGAGCAGCGGTCTATATTGCTCTTGGACGCCTGCGCTACCCTGCTGAACTCCTTGATAAAGCGAGGGAAGACTATCTTGCTTTTCTTAGCGAGGAGGACAGCTTTTCTTTAACTCTTCTTATTGCGGATAGAGAATGGGAATGGATAGAGTTTTATATGGATTTACAGCTTTTTTCGGAAGAGGCGGTAAAACTGGCATTGAAGCTTTTGGCAAAGTATGAAAATGTAGAGCTTGCGGCAAGATTTTTGGACTATCAGGAAAAACATTTTGCTAAGGAAGAGAAGAAGCCGCTTTTTGATTTAGATGAACTGTAATGCATAGAAAAAATGTAGTGCAAAGAAAAAATATAG
>CAUTEL010000240.1:0-2834 GCA_963537185.1 uncultured Oribacterium sp.
AATCTATAGTCTATATGATAAAGTGACGAGTGACAAAAATGGTTTTATCCAATTTGGAGAAGGAGAACTATGAGAATTATGAGAGCAAAGAGACAGATTTTGTCCCTTTTGTTAGCGTTGCTTTTGGTATGGCAAGGCTTTTCTTTTGCAAATGCCGAAACAGGAAGCGGAACAGGGACAAGTGTAGTAACAGTAGGAAGCGGAACAGGCACGGAAGCCTCTGCCGCAAGCAGCAGTACAATTTCCGGAACAAGCAGCGGAAGCAAATCGGGAAAAGAAATTGAAAATGCTATATACGACCCGGAGTTCTTGATAAACAATGATAAGCCTTTGCAGAATGGCGGAAGCCTTGGCAGCTATCAGAATCTGCAATTTAAAGCAAAGATTAAGGTGCAGGGCTTAAATATTGAAGAGGGAGACTATATCTCCATCCAGCTTCCCAAGCAATTAAAGTCTACAGACGCGAGCTTTGATATTTCGGGAACAGGCGGGAAAATTCTGGCTAAAGGAACATACAATGAGACGACCAAGGAAATCCGCATCACCTTCACTAAGGATGCCGAAAACTACAGCGGTACGGACGGAGAGGTATCCTTTAGTACGAGAATTGACCAAAAAAAGGTAGAGTCCACGACAAGTGCTCCGCTTAAGCTGGAAATTAATGGACAAACGGTCATCAACTACAATATAAAATATCAGGTTGTAACAAAAGAAAATCCTAAAAGCTTTTATAAAGACCGTGACTTTCATCTTTATAAAGTTGTAGACAAGGACGGGAATACCCATTACTTAATCCATTACACAATGACCCTGGATACGAGAAATATTCAAAAGGTCCCCGGTGCTACAAGCTATGAAAATATTGTTTTTACCGACACTCTGCAGAGTAATGCGCTGAGTTACTTTGATGTAAAAAATCATTTTACGGAGCTGAACTTGAATCAGGCTGATATTGATAGATATGCGCCTGTTCTTAGAAAAGGAATCTGGCGTTCAGGAGCTTATAATCAGCATGGTGTTTGGGAGAATGCCCCTGATGATTCCGATGCCAATCGAGGTAATAGCTGGAGTCTTCGAAATAGACAGAACCCTGATGATTTTGCTCCGGCAGTAGCGGATAGTCCAAACTATTCTGCAGACGGAAGAAGTTTTAGCTATTCCTTAGGAACATTGGCTCCTGATGACGGCTATGAACTTAGCTATTATGTAGAGATTAACGAAGCTTTTAAAAATGGCGATAAATTCAATAATTTAGCAGAGCTTACCGGTAAGGGAATTGTTCCCGCAGAAAAGCTTAGAGATTTTGTAGTCAGTGAAGCCGGCGGTTTCTTAAACGGACAAAATTTCAGTATTCAGATTAAGAAAGTCGGAGATGACGGCAAAGCTCTGCAGGGAGCAAAGTTTACTTTAGTTAATCCTAAGACTAAATATACAAAGACCATTGTGACCGATGAAAACGGTATTGCAAAGTTGGAAAATGTCTTCAAGGCCGACTATGTCTTGACCGAGGTGGAAGCACCGGAGGGCTATGATTTAGATTCTACTCCCCGCCCCATCAGCAAGACGGATTTTGAGAAGTCCGTTGCAAACGGGTCTACCGTGGAAGTGGAAGCTGTCAATAAGAAAAAGGAAGAACAGCCGAAATTCCGAAATCTTTCCGTGAAAAAGGAATGGGTTTTAGATCCGGCTCTTGCAACAAATAAGCCCGAAAAAGTCAAGGTTTCCGTTTTAAAGAACGGGGTAGAGGATGAAAATCTTACGGTAGAATTATCCGCAGCCAACGGCTGGAAGGCAAGTTTCTCCAATCTTCCTAAAGAAGATGCCAACGGACAGGAAATCGTATATACCGTTTCTGAAGAAGAGGTGGCAGGATTTAAGGCAGCCATCTCCGGCACCGCAGATTATGGATTTACCATCAGTAACTATCATGGAGGAAAAGTTGTAATCCCTGTGACCAAAATCTGGCGAGGAGAAGGAAATCATCCTGATAGCTTAAAAGTATATCTTTATGCGGACGGCACTAAGGTTGCAACATACACTCTAAACCAAGCAAACGGATGGCAACATCAGTTTGAGGCGCCGAAGTACAAGGCAGATGGAACAGTAATTAGATATACCGTAATGGAAGAACAGGTAAATGGCTACAGCTCTTCTACCCAAGATGATCCCGTAACAGGTTATGTAAATGTCTTTACAAATACAAAGACACCGACTACTCCACCGGTGACACCGCCGACTACGCCGTCTGAGATTCCGCCGGTAACGCCGGGCGGAAATAATCCGAGAACCCCGGGAGGTGGTGGAAATACGCCAAACAATCCGGGAGGTGGCGGAAATACGCCGAATAATCCCGGTGGTGGTGGAAATACACCGAATCCCCCAACTCCTCCTTCAGAGAATCCGGGAGAGGTTCTTGCTGCTAATCGTACTCCGGAAGGAAATGTACTTGGCGCAGAAAGACCTGCCGTTTTGGGTGTAGGACGTGGTTATACCAAAACAGAGGATTCAAGAAATATGTGGATAAATCTTGCACTCTTTGCTATTGCAGGACTCAGCTTTTATACAATACTGGTTCTTGAAAAACGAAGAAATAGAGAATTATACTAATTTGCAAGATTCTCTGCAGCAATTATAATTTTTTTGAGAATAACCGACAGAAACGGCATAAGCCGAGACTGTCGGTTTTTTACAACTTCTCTTCTTCCCTATTCTGAACAAGTTTAATGGTTTGCAATTCTCTATGCAAAAACTTCCTATCCAAAAAATATTTATAGTTTAAGGAATCTTTACGGCAGGAAGTCTATTTTTGCACAAAGTAGACAATTATTTTTTTA
>CAUTEL010000241.1:0-2829 GCA_963537185.1 uncultured Oribacterium sp.
TCTTTTTTCCAAAAAATAAAGGAGCTTCCTCACGGAAACTCCTTCGTTTTTTAGTCCTCTACTTTGATAATCTCACGCTTGTTGTAAGATCCGCAAGCTTTACAAACTCTATGAGGCATAACCAACGCACCACACTTGGAGCACTTTACAAGGTTAGTAGCACCCATCTTCCAATTTGCTCTTCTACTATCTCTGCGGGCCTTGGATGATTTATTCTTTGGACAAATAGACATATTTACACCTCCCGTCTTAACCGAGTGGAATCGGTAGATTTGCTCATGCTTTTTAATCGTAGCGCAGGCCCTTCCCCACGCCCTCAACGGGTAATGCCAAAATAATCCCGCCGAAAAACACACTCATGATAAAATACACTATATCAAGATAAATTGCAAGCAAAAATTTCCAATTTGCAAAAGAATCCGCCTTTACTCTGTTAAACGCTTGGTATCTCTTGCGATAGCCAATTCCTCATTGGTCGGAATCAGGAAAATCTTCACCTTGGAATCATCTGCGGAAATCAGTCTCTGCTTTCCTCTTACATCATTTCTTTCCGGATCAATCTTCGCTCCAAGATAAGCAAGATACTGTTCCGTCACCAGTCTTCTCGTAACCTTATCATTCTCACCTACACCTGCAGTGAAGGCAATGGCATCTACACCGTTCATTGCCGCAACATAGGCTCCGATATACTTTGCCACTCTGTAGCGGAATGCATCCAGAGCAACTTCAGCCATGTGATCACCGTTCTCTGCCGCAATCTCAATATCTCTGAAGTCGGAGGAGATACCGGTCATACCGAGTACACCTGATTTCTTATTTAATATATCCAAAACCTCATCAACAGTCTTGTTCTCATGGTTTGCTATAAACTGGATAACACCACCGTCTACATCACCGGAACGAGTTCCCATGATAAGTCCCTCAAGCGGAGTAAGACCCATGGAGGTATCTACCGCTTTTCCTCCTATAGATGCGGAAATTGATGCACCGTTTCCTAAATGGCAAACAATAACTCTGGCCTTTTCCGGATCCAATCCGCCGAAACGAATGGTCTCCTGAGAAACATAGGCATGGCTGGTTCCATGAAATCCATAGCGACGAATAGCATACTTATCATAATATTCCTTCGGGATAGCATAAAAATATGCTTTCTCCGGAAGTGTCATTCCAAAGGTCGTGTCGAATACGGCAACGTTCTTCTTGCCGGGAACAACCTTCTCACAAGCTTCGATTCCCATAAGGTTTGCCGGATTATGTAAAGGTCCTAAGTCAAAGCACTCACGAATAACCTTTTTTACTTCTTCATCTACAATAATACTCTGTGTAAACTTGTTTCCTCCATGCAACACGCGGTGTCCAATTGCGGTAATCTCGTCAACGGACTTAACTACACCATGATCTCCCGTAAGGGCATCAAAAACCAATTTTACAGCAACAGAGTGATCCGGCATATCGGTTTCCACAATATAGTCTTCCCGTTCCGGAACCTGGTGCTTCATTTTGGAACCGGCAATACCGATTCTCTCACAAAGTCCCTTTGCCAGTACCTGTTCTCCCTCCATATCAATCAATTGATACTTCAGAGAAGAAGAGCCGCAGTTAATTACTAAGATTTTCATAGAACCTCCATAAATGATGTATTTTCTTCGAATATCACTCCTCTGATACTCGTATTAAGAAACCTTTTACAATAAATAGCATTCATAAAGCAAGATACTTCACCATATGAGAGTAATACTCATTAAGCATAAAAGTCAGGCAAAAACTATATTTAAAGATTAATCATAAAGCTGGCACTGTACAGCGGTAATAGCAACCACACCCACAATATCCTCTGCGCTGCAGCCCCTGGACAAGTCATTTACGGGACGAGCAATTCCCTGCGTCATCGGGCCGTAAGCTTCAGCCTTAGCCAATCTCTGTACCAGCTTGTAACCGATATTTCCGGCATCCAGATTCGGGAAAATAAGGGTATTGGCATGTCCTGCAACCTTGGAATTCGGTGCCTTTAAGGAGGCAACAGACTCTACAAGCGCCGCATCAAGCTGTAGCTCGCCTTCTAAAAGTAAATTCGGATTATTTTCCTTAGCTATTCTCGTTGCTTCCTGCACCTTTGTAACATCATCGTGCTTTGCGGAACCCAGCGTAGAATAAGAAAGCATAGCTACCCTTGGCTCCTTTCCTACCAAGAAGCGGAAAGACTCTGCTGAGGATTCCGCAATAGCCGCAAGCTCTTCTGCCGTAGGGTTCTGATTTAAGCCACAATCGGAGAATACAAAAGTTCCATTTTCTCCATACTTACAGTCCGGAACCACCATCACAAAAAAGGCGGATACGAGCTTTGTTCCCGGCTTGGTCTTTAAAATCTGTAAAGAGGGGCGAAGAGTATCTGCAGTAGAATGGCAGGCTCCGGAAACCAGTCCGTCCGCATCTCCCTTTTTCACCATCATAACACCGAAGTAGGTATTGCTCTCGGTAAGGAGCTTTCTGGCCTCTTCCTCAGTCATCCCTTTGGACTTTCTAAGTTCCACTAATGTTGCAACATAATCATCTAAGGAAGGAGCGGTTTTCGGATCTACAAGCTCTATTCCGGATAAATCGAATCCATAGCTTTTAGCATCCTTTTCTATCGTTTCTTGATTTCCAAGAAGAATCAGTTTTGCAAAGCCTTCCTTCTTAATCTGCTCTGCAGCTTCCAGTGTTCTCTTATCTTCCGCCTCAGGTAATACAATCGTCGTCAGATTCGCCGTAGCTTTTGCCTTAACATCCTCAATAAATGACACAACATTCCTTCTATCCTTTTAATATACTGATCTCACGCCACAAAAA
>CAUTEL010000242.1:0-2814 GCA_963537185.1 uncultured Oribacterium sp.
CTGTTCCTCTACCGCAGCCTTAAGCGTAGCGTCCTCCACCTCTTCCTTTAAGAAAACGATAGCCTCTCCCTTCTCATGGCTTACCTCTGCGTGATCCACTCCTGCTACGGCCTCTAAAGCCTTTTTTACACTGGCCTCACAGTGTCCGCACATCATTCCTGTAATTTCCATCTTCTTTTCCATTCTTTTTTCCTCCTGTTTTTTGTTTTGATCATTTATATTTTCTTTTCGATTCTCTTTACTTTCAGAAAATTCAGCTAAAAGCCGTTCTTTCTCCTCTTCACCGATTCCTCTTTTTCTATCTCCCTTTGCATCTTTTACGGAAAACAAATTCAGTCTAAGTGCGTTAAGACAAACCGTGACACTTGAAAGGCTCATAGCCAGTGCCCCCACCATCGGATTCATTTCAAAATCCCAGTGGAAGACCGCAGAGTAAAAACCTGCCGCAAGGGGAATACAGATAACATTGTAGAAAAAGGCCCAAAAGAGATTTTCATGAATATTTCGAATCGTGGCACGGGAAAGACGAATGCTTCTCGGAATATCCAAAACCTTCGACTTCATAAGTACAATATCCGCGGCATCAATCGCAACATCCGTTCCGGCCCCGATAGCAATCCCAAGGTCCGCCCTTGTTAAGGCTACCGCATCATTGATTCCGTCTCCTACCATAGCTACTTTTCCGTAAGCCTGCAGCTTCTTAATGACTTCTTCCTTCCCGTCAGGTAGCACTTCGCTAATCACCATGTCCACACCGGCTTCTTTTGCAATGGCCTCTGCCGTATTCTTCCGGTCTCCTGTCAGCATGACGGTAAAAATGCCCTGTTTCTTCAGTTCCGCTACAGCGTCCCTTGCATCTTCCTTCAAGCTGTCCGCTACGGAAATGGCACCTAAGACCTCCTCCCCTTTTACAAAAAAGAGATTGGTCTTCCCCTCTTTGGAAAGCGGCACAAGTTTTTCCAAAAATCCCTCTTCCACAGAGAAGTGCTCCCGTAGATAGCCTTCCGAGCAGGCAAGTAGCCTTTCTCCCTGATAGCTTGCCGATACACCATGTCCCGTCATGGCCTGAAAATCTTCTACCGGATAGGGACTGATTTTATGTTCTTCCCCATAGGCTTCGATTGCCTTCGCAAGAGGATGCTCGGAATTTTTTTCGATAGAAACCGCAAGCTGTAAAAGCTCCTCTCTCTTTTCCTCTTTAATCGGAGAAATATCTGTCACTATAGGACTGCCGTTCGTCAGTGTCCCGGTTTTATCGAGAGCAAGAATTTCTATCTTTCCTGCTTCTTCAAGGGAAGATGCCGTTTTAAAGAGAATCCCGTTTTTCGCTCCTACACCGTTTCCAACCATAATCGCAACCGGTGTCGCAAGCCCCAAGGCACAGGGACAGCTGATAACAAGCACTGCTACCGCTCTGGAAAGTGCGGAAGAAAACTCCGCTCCGCTTCCCAGCACAATAAGGAAAGTAAGTAAAGCCACTCCCATTACGAAGGGAACGAAAACCGCAGAAATCTTATCCGCAATACGGGAAATCGGTGCCTTCGTTGCCGCTGCATTGGAAACCATTTCGATAATCTGTGCAAGACTCGTATCCTTCCCGACACGGACCGCCCTTCCTGTGATAAAACCGGAACGATTCAAAGTGCCTGCAGAAAGCTTTGCTCCCTCTTCTTTATCTACCGGAATGGACTCTCCTGTAAGGGCCGACTCATCAACCGCCGTTCTTCCGGAAAGCACGATGCCGTCTACCGGAATCTGCTCGCCGGGTTTCACCAGAAAAGTATCGTTGACCTCCACTTCTTCAATCGGAACAGTGCTTTCCACTCCGTCTCTTACTACCACAGCGGTCTTCGGACTTAAATTCATAAGCCCCTGCAAGGCACTCGTGGTTCTTCCTTTGGAAATAGACTCCAGCATCTTCCCAAGGGTGATCAGAGTCGGAATCATTGCTGCCGTCTCAAAGTAAAGGTGATGCCCGATATGATGCGCCATTTCCGGATTTCCCAGTTCCAAATAATAGTTGATTCCGTACAGAACCCCCAAAGAATACAGAAAAGAAGCCGAGGACCCCAATGCCACAAGGCTATCCATATTGGGAGAAAGGTGAAACAAGGCGGAAAAACCGGAAGTAAAAAACTTCTTGTTAATCAGCATCACAATGATGGCAAGCAGCATTTCCGTAAGTGCAAGAATACCGGGATACTGTAAAACAGCAGGTAAAGAAATGTGTAAAAGCATCGGTCCCATGGATAAAAGCATAAGTAAGGCGAGGAATAGTAGCGATTGTAAAAAACGCTTCTTCAGCTCTGCCGTTTCCCGATCCAAAAAAGATGTCGCTTCTTTCTTATTCCGGGCTGTATTCTGCTTTTCAGTATCCCCCTTTTCCCCGTTCCTGGAATGCGGACTACTTGTTATGCTCTCTTCAGAAATAAAGCCGTATCCGGCTTTCTCTACCGCTTCCTGAACTTCCCGATCCGGCACCTCTCCTTCTACGAGCAAGCTGTTCGTAAGAAGAGAAACCGAGCAGGATGATACGCCGGGAAGCTTTCCCACTGCCTTCTCTACCCTTGCCTGACAAGCCGCACAGGACATGCCGGTTACTGTATATTTTTTCATTTGTCCCTCCTACTGAAAGGATAGTCTTTACGAAATCCAAAGTTATGCAAAAGTTTGATTTCACATAGAATAAAGGGAACTTCTATTTCACTTAGCAAAGAAGCGCCTTCGACTATTCCTTTCGGAGGTATGATATACCCCATACGGGTATATGTCAATCCCTTATAACTTTATTTCTAAAAATACGCTATTTTTTAC
>CAUTEL010000243.1:0-2812 GCA_963537185.1 uncultured Oribacterium sp.
GTCAATATGTGGTTTATTTTATCATTAATTTCTATATTTTTCTGGTCCGGTTCGGATTTCTTTTCCAAGCTGGGCTCCCCTGCCAAGGATAAAGATAGTCATTTGAAAATGCTTATGGTGGTGGGATTGGTTATGGGTGCCCACGCCACCAGTCAGGTTCTGTTTCATGGTGTAAGCTTCACCAAGGAAATTCTCATAGCTTATTTGCCGGTTTCCTTCCTTTACATTTCCTCCATGCTTTTGGGCTATATCGGATTGCGCTATATTGAGCTTTCCGTCTCCTCTCCCATTTGCAATACCTCCGGGGCGGTGGCTGCCCTGCTTTCCTTTATCTTTTTAAAGCAGGTCTTGGCTCTACCTCAGCTTTTTGCCATTCTTTTGATTCTTTTCGCCATTTATCTGCTTTCTTATCTACAAAAAAAGCGTGAGGATGCGGAACGAAAAAAGATGCAGAAAAAGGTGGAGGATAAATATGTAAACAGCTTTATCGCCATTTTCTTCCCCATCTTTTACTGCATCATTGACGGACTGGGCACATTTTTAGACGCGGTAGTTCTGGAAAAAATTCCGGAAGCCTCTGCAAATGTAGCCTACGAGTACACCTTCTGTACCCTGGCCGTCTGCCTCTTCTTCTATTTAGTTTTCGTAAAAAAGACCAAGTTCAGCCTGCCTACGGAAGGACCGAAATTTTTGGGCGCCGTCTGCGAAACAATAGGCCAGTTCACCTATATCTATGCCATTGGGGCAAATGCTGTAGCCTCCGCACCCTTGATTTCCAGCTACTGCCTATTCTCCGTAATCTGGGCCAGAATCTTCTTAAAAGAAAAGCTCAGCAAAGCCCAGTATTTTGCCGTTGGACTGGCGGTTTTGGGAATCTTGATTTTGGGCTTCTTTGAAGAAGGCTAGAATCGCAAGATATAGAGAGCTTTTCTTACAGCATCCGGCAGTTCTTCATCAGCTTTTCAATTTCCGTTCCTTTTACACGCTTCAGGGCTGTCTTAAGCACAATATCCTGAATAAATCCAAGATGTAAGTCTGTAATCTTCTTTCCGTCTCGAAGGGCAACCGTAGCATTTAACAGATCTCGAAGGTCAAATACGCTACCCCAGACCTCCGGAACACCTCTGTCCACATTTGCCAGTGTGTACACTGCCTCCATAGCTGTTCGAATGGAATATTCTGTAGTAAAAACGGTATCTCTGGGTGTTTCCGCAAAGTTTCCGATAAAAGCAAAGTTTACAGAGCCCTCCGGCACCACTAAAGGACGGTCTCCGGCTTCTCGTGGCTGGAAATAAGCACTGGCAAAGGGCATCATCACCGGAACGGTATTGGCGCTATGGGCTGCCAGTTCCGGGATTTCCTCCACCGGAACACCTAGGTGATAGAGCCATTCTTCACAGATTTCCTGTCCGGTACATTCCCGCATGGATTTCTTAATAAAATCTCCGGGCTTATCGGAAAACATACCGTAAAGCCATACCAGAACCTGTCCCTTCGGCTGATTTCTGTACTGAGGTTGACGATTAATGGTCCAGCTTAGAAGCCAAGAGGAATCCGTTACGGTTACAATACCGCCGGTTACTACTTTTCCGGAGAGAGGGTCTCTTTTGCAAATGTTTTTGATATAAGGAAGAATCTTCTCATCCAAGGTATTTACCGTTGCACTTACCCAGTTACTATCCTCAGGGTTTGTACAGAATTTGTCCGGTTTTCCGAAAGAAGGATCCTGTGCCGCAATTTTTCTCCATAAGTCAAAGGAGCCTCCCGGATGAATCTCACTATCCATGCCTGTAGCTTCTGTCTGACTGCCATAAGTGGAATTTTCCACGTTACTTCCATTCGTATAGAAAAGCAAATCATTTTCCGTTAGGTCAATGCTGTCCTCTTTACCGTCTCGCAAAAGCTCAATCCGTTTTGCCTGCTTCTTTCCGGCAGAAATATCAAAAAGCACATTTGTCACGCTAACACCGTAGTGAAACGCAACCCCACGCTCCTCCAGATACTTCACCATCGGTAGTACCATAGACTCATACTGATTGTATCTGGTAAAACGTAATGCCTTAAAGTCCGGCAATCCCCCGATATGATGAATGAATCTTTGCATATAACGCTTCATTTCCAGAGCACTTTGATCATCCTTAAAGGCAAACATGGTACGCCAATACATCCAGAAATTGGTCTTAAAGACTTCATCGTCAAAAATTTCCGTCATTTTCACATTGGCCAGATCTTCATCCGTTGTCATAAAAAGCTTCATGATTTCCATACTTCCCTTGTCGGAAAGACCGAACTTATCGCCGGTTTTAGCATTTTCTCCCCGATTTTTGGTAGCACGACATAAAGAATAATTCGGATCCTTTTTATTTAACCAGTAATACTCATCCAGAACGCTGACTCCCTCCGTCTCTATAGAGGGAATAGAATGAAACAGATCCCACATACATTCGAAATGGTTATCCATCTCTCTGCCGCCACGCATTACATAACCCGCAGAAATTTTATCCCCATCCAAAGCTCCGCCCGGATGAGATTCCTTTTCCAGAATATGAATTCTCTTCCCTTCCATCTGTGCATCCCGTACCAAGAAGCAGGCAGCTGCGAGAGAAGCTAAACCACTACCAATTAAATAGGCCGACTTGTTCTCAATCCCCTCCGGCTTTTCCGGACGGGCAAATGCCTCATAATTTCCGCTGGAATAATACATATCATACCTTCCTTTCTTAAAACTACCGTTTTCGTGTATACAATATATCTTACTCCTATAAAAATATGGAAACAATAAGAAGCTGTAAAAAATCAAAATAGTTTTCTA
>CAUTEL010000244.1:0-2803 GCA_963537185.1 uncultured Oribacterium sp.
CATGTATACTTTTATTTAGTCGTCTTCCAAAATCGCTTCTCGCTTGTCTCTATTCACAATCTGTTTATTGATAACTTCCGCACCAACATATTTAGAAAGCAAAGCAGCAAGTTCATCCAGAGCAGATTGTAATTCTCCTACACGCTCCGGCTCAACACACTCCATGGCAATGAATTCTTTTGTGGTATCATCCCTGACCTCTGTACGCTGCCCATCGCGCCAGTTCCAGCAACGACAAATCACTCCTTCTTCGTCATAGTATGCAATTTCTCCCGGAAGCGGCGGTTCAGACTTATCCGATCCGATTGGCCAAAAATCTTCTCCCCCCTGCTATCCCCTAGCCTATGTTCCTATCAGGACAGCGTTGCAAGATATCCTTCTACGAAGGACTTGTACTTCGATACCTGTGCACCGACAATCGGCTTTCCTACGATTTTTCCCTCACTGTTAATGAAATAAGTAGTCGGTACACCCACTACCGTGGAAAGTAACGGTACAAAATCTTCATTCGGGATGATATTCTGGAAATCCGCATCGGTCTTTTCCAAAATTGTCTTTGCCGTCTCAATCTGCTTGGTGTCCGTCTCTCCGGAGATATCCGCCACCAAGCCGATTATCTGTACATTCTCCGGCATTTCCTTTGCCCAAGCGCCAAGCTCCGGCATCTCGTTTATGCAGGGCCCGCAGAAGGTACCCCATACATTTAAAATCGTAAGGTCCTTATCCTTAAAGATAGAATCATCTACATCCTCTAAATTCAGATTTTTAGCAATAAAGCTAAGTGCATCCTCGGAAACAGCATAGGTGGGGTCTTCTACCTTTGCTGCACTCTCCTCTGCCTTTTCGCCTTCCTTTGCCGCCTCTGTACTTACTGCGCTTTTCTCTTCAGTTTTACCGCTTGCCCCGTTTCCGCAGGCACTAAGTAAAGTCAAACCGGCAATTGCCGCCGGTAGAAGCCATTTTTTTAACATAATTATCCCTTTCTCTTTTCTACACGCTTTATATGCCATAAAGCCGGGTATTTATTCGGCCTTTTAGTCTATTTGGTACAGTTTCAGAACAAGATAGCTAAAAGAACTCATTTTCAAGTCTCTACATTACAGTATAAAATCTAAATTCTTCCGACTTGAATTTTTAACTTTCTTTTACGAAATCCTCAAAAATCCATTTTCCATAAGGACTATCTTCAGCTCTTCTATACATTCGGAAATGTTCTTTCCGTCTCCCTCCAGTATATAATCCGCTGCTTTCTCGTAATAAGCTCTTCGCTTTTCCATCATCTCCCCGATATCCTTACTGTTCATCTTTCCCTCTAAAAGAGGGCGAAGATTCTTAGCTCCGGAAAGTCGTTTTAGCACAGTATCGGGACTCACCTTGATATAAATTGTAAAAAAGCTTTCTTTTAGGCAGCTTCGATTTTCTTCTCTAAGAACCACGCCGCCTCCCGGTGAAAGCAAACTTTCTTTTCCGGACAGCTCCTTCAAAAGCTTCGCTTCTTCCCTGCGGAATCGCTCTTCCCCGTATTTTTGAAAATACTCGTCAATAGACATGGCAAAGCGCTCTTCCAAAAGCTTATCCATGTCAAAGTGCTCTCTTCCAAGAAGCTCGGAAAGATAGGGTGCCAATGTGGATTTTCCGCTTCCCATAAAGCCGATTAAGCAAATCCCTTTCTTACCTGAAAGCCTTTTTCTTAGTTCCATATATTCTTCTATCTTCCACTGCCCGGGCGCCGACTCTCCGATGACCTCGACAAAGCCGTGCGAAGACGCGGAAAGCTCTTGAAGGATACGACTAAGCTTGCCGACTTCTCCCATAGAAATACTGATAAGCTCTGTCTCCGGATGCCTATCCTTCCATCTTCTTCCGGAAAGCATCAGATTTAAAACATCTTCCTTATTCTTCGGCATAAGCGCCATTTTCACAATATCCACAGGATAGGCGGAAAGTCTTTCTAAGATTTCTTCACAGTCCTTAAGGCACGGCGTTTTATAAAAGTCATGATAGGAAGCTATGACCTTCCCTCCGAGACCCTTTACCATGGCAATGCATTCCTTCCAAGGCCCTCTTCCTTCTTCTCCGACTTCCACTTCCAGATCGATATAGTCCGGAATCCCGCTTTCCATGGCAAGAAGATTTATCTGGAAATAGCTTTTACCAAAGGGGAATGCCCCCCCTTGTCTATCAGTTCGTACTGTAAAAATGAGCTTTTTCTTTCCGATAATGGTCTTTATTTTCCGCAAAAACTCAGAAAGCTTCTCTACCTTATTTTCTAAGAGATCATAACGAAGCTCCACTCCGAAAATCGCAGGAAAATACGGATTTTCCTTCAGTGCCAATACCGCTGCCAAACAGTCTTTCTCACTCTTTCCCTGTATCGGTACAATCATTCCCATGTTCGTCCTCATCCCATCTTCAGCGCTTCTTCAATTTTCCGCTTTTTCCTTCACATCCGATTTTTGTAATACTCTTTTTTCCGGGTAGCTCTTTCGGGCTATTTCCTAAGGTTCATTCTTCCACAGCGCATGTTGTCTTTTATAAAGAAGCAAAAACGGTTTCTCCAGAAGTCTTTTTAATACGATATGAAAATACTTTTCTTTTCCCATCGGATGCACCAAAACCGTCGGAATACCTGCCCTATTGCCCCCCCATATATCCGTGAACAGCTGATCTCCGAAGAAAAGACATTGTGCTATATCTCGTTGAAAGAACTTTGCAGCGGAAAGATAAGCTTTTGGACTTGGCTTTCCGGCATTTTCCATGTAGAAATCCGCTCCTATCACCTTGGCGAAGCGCTCTACTCTTT
>CAUTEL010000245.1:0-2792 GCA_963537185.1 uncultured Oribacterium sp.
GGTCTTCCCTCCGCATTAAAAAGTATTGCTCTTGTGCTCGTTGTTCCCGCATCGAGTGCCAGTATCATAATCTTTTCCTCTTTTTTAAATCCGCTTTTTTATAATAATCCGCGATTTTGTAAATCTTGAAACGCTTTCACTAAAATGCTGTTATCCTCATGACTCAAGGCTCCGATGTGTCCGACACGGAAGATTCTTTCTTTCATCTCTCCTCCGTTCGGGCAGATCCAAATCCCGTATTCGTCCTTTAGTCTAAGTACAATTTCATAGGCATTTCCTGAAATCGGATGTAGGGGAGTTACCGCATTGGCCGGACTTTCGGAAACAAGTTCAAAGGGTAAATCCTTCACCTATTCTCGAAAATCCTTAGCCTGCAGGGATACTCTTTCCCCTTCTTTATCTACGCCGCCACATCTTTCAATCTCCTTCAGTCTCGCATTAATCTGCAAGAGGATTCCAACCGCAGGAGTAAAGGGCGTCTGTCCCCTCTCCTGATCTTTCAGCATAGACTGTAAATTAAAGTACATGCTTTTTGTTTTTAGACTGTTCACTCTCTCTACCGCTTTTTCCGATAAGACGATAATGGAAACCCCCGGGGGACAGGCTAGAACCTTCTGAGAGCCTGTAATCATGATATCCGCCTTGACTTTTTCCATATCGAAAGGATCTGCCAAAAAAGAAGAGACACAATCACAGACAAAGAATAACTGATTCCTCTTGCAAAATTCCCCCAGCATCTCCGTATCATATAAAACGCCGGTCGAGGTTTCATCGACATTGACAAGAAGCCCGGTAAAATATTGTCCGTCATATTCGTAGAGTTTTTCTTTGCTGAGCTTTTGTCCGGGCTCAAGTTTAAGAGGCACATAAGGAATATCATGTATTTCACAAAGACTTACGAAGCGCTCTCCAAAGCTTCCTCCGTTAATGACTAAGAGCTTGTCTTCCTTTGTAAAACAGTTCATCACAACAGCTTCCATGGACCCCGTGCTGGAACAAGTCATAAAAACAGCACGGGCATTACGCCCTGCCTTACTGAACTTTAGCATATATTTTTCATTTTCCAGCATAATCTCGGAGAACTCCGAAGTTCTGAAATAAGGGACCTGCTCCGCGGCAACAGCGAGAATCTCCTCCGATGCCATTACCGGACCTACCGTAAAATTAATCATTTCATCCTCTCCTTAAAAGCTAAATCTTACACCGTAAAATCCGGTATAAAACTCTCCTTTGCACTTCCTTCCTCTTGAATCAAAGCATTCTCTATTCCCAAAGAAAGGGCGTAGTCTACAAGCTTTCGATATTCCTTTCCGAAGACCTTTCTATCTATCTCCGGAAAACAAGCTAAATCGCCAAAAGGAGTATACTGCGAAAGAAGACTGTATAGTATATGATTTCCATATCGACCGAAACTGTATTTTAATATTTGTTTTCCCTGATAGACCTGCCCGGGAAGGAGAAGATGTCGAAGAATAACTCCTTTTTTTAACATTCCCCCTTCAAAAAGGAGCTCCGGACATTGCCGAACGGCTTCTTCTAGGCCTTCCTTTGCAAGTTCCGGATAGTTTTTTGCTTTAGAATAACGCTCTGCAATTCCCTCTTCCCAGTACTTAAAGTCCATAAGGTAAATGTCGATTAAGCCTTCAAATTCTTTCAAAATCGCTGCCCTTTGGTATCCCGAAGAATTCCAGACAAAAGGAAGACTAAATCCCTTGGCTCTCGCAAGAAGCATTGCCTCCCGAACACTTTTACTGTAATGCTCCGCCGTCACAAAATTAATGTTATGACAACCTTCCTCTTCCAAGCAATAAAATACTTCTACCAACTCTTCTACACTGAGTTTCTTCCCGGATTCCTTTCGGGAAAGCTTCTGATTTTGACAATATACACAGGAAAGTCCACAGGAGGAAAAGAAAATGGTTCCGCTTCCCTCCGTTCCGCTAAGGCAAGGCTCTTCCCAAAAATGGGCTGCTGCACGGCCGATATACATGCTTGTTCCCGCCTTGCAAAAACCCTTTTGTCCCTCTTCTCTATTTACTTTACATTCCCTCCCGCAAAGCACGCAGGAACGGTAAGAGAGATTCTCTTCATTTTTCATTTGCATTATATTTTCCTGTCTTCAAATTACTTATTCCGCTATACGGTTTAAGAATTTTGCATTCCATTTCGTCTTTCTTGTGTATTCTTTCGAAAACTGCTAAAATCCTATTGTTAAATCGTTTTTTCAAAAAAGGAGAAATAAAATGGCAAATCCTATTGTACGAATTACCATGGATAGTGGCAAGACTATTCGCTTAGAATTATACCCTGAAATCGCTCCCATTACGGTGGAAAATTTTCTCGACTTAGTGAATAAAGGCTTTTATAACGGCTTAAGCTTCCATCGCATTATTCCCGGTTTTATGATTCAGGGAGGGGACCCTTCCGGAAACGGTACCGGTGGCCCGGGATATAAAATCAAGGGCGAATTCAAGTCAAACGGCGTAAATAATGACATTAAACACGAGCGCGGGGTGATTTCCATGGCCAGAGCCTTTGACCCGAACTCTGCAGGTTCCCAGTTCTTTATCATGCATAAGGATGCACCGCACTTAGACGGTGAATATGCAGCATTCGGAAAGGTAATTGAAGGACTGGAAACCGTAGATGAAATTGCTTCCGTAGAAACCGGATTCCAGGATGCACCGGTTAAAAAGGTAGTGATGGAAAAAATGGAAGTTGAATCATAAAATTCTATTTCTGCTTTTTATCAACAGATTTTATCCTATAAGAAATAATAACAGGAACTATAC
>CAUTEL010000246.1:0-2783 GCA_963537185.1 uncultured Oribacterium sp.
GAAAAAGATCTCGTAGAGCCTCCAAAGTATAATGTCTTGCTTCCGCAGTGTATTTTTTTACTCTCCACGGCTCCATGGAAAGCTCTCCTGTCATCTCTCTTTCAGAACGGCCTTCTGTCAGCTTTTCTCTAACAAGCAGCAGCTTCTCCACATTGGATTTAATCAAGAGCCTTATCTTCGTAGGACTCTCCTCAAGCTGCAGTAAATCCCCATAATAGCGGAAAAGTCTCTCTCTATCGCCCCTTCCTATTGCCTCAATCAACTCAAAAACACGATCCTCGGGAAGCTTCTTCAGACAAAGCTCTATACTTTCCGCCGTAACCTCTTTTTCCTCCCCGAGGTATGAAGCCAATTTTCTGCACTCTGTTTCGATACGGAACATATTTGTACCCGTACGCTGTAAAAGCTCCTGCATAAGGGATTGGGAAATCAGTTTATCCTCTTTTTTTAAAATTCGCAGAGCGAATTTTTGTAAAAATATATTATCCTGCTCCACACACGGAAGAATTAGTCCTCTTTTTTTTATAGTTTTATAAAAGGCGGAACGCCTATCCACCTTTTCCTCCAGAAAAAGCATGACTGTAGATTCCGGACTTGTTTCCAAATACTGCACAAAATTCTCGTCAGGCTTTTTTCTTCCGGACAGCCTGCCGTCAAACACCAGCAGACGATAGGGTGCAAAAAAAGGCAGTGTCTCTGCAATCTCCTTTAAAGCTTTGCTGTCGGTGATATCCTCAACCAAAGTAATATTAATTCCTTCATTTTCGGAAAAGGCCTTTAGAAACAGCTTCTTATAGTAGGAATGCAAATATTGCTCTTCCCCGTAGAGAAGATAAAGCGGACGAAACTCTCCGTTTTTCAATTCCTCCGCAAGAACTTTTTGTGCCCTGGAGAACTCTTCTCTCTCCTCTTGTTTACCCGCCATTTATCCTCCTTGCCGAAAAAAGTACTCTGTGCTAAAGTGTGGGAAAACGAAAAGGATTTTCCCTATGGAACAATATAAAAAATATATGGATTCTCTCTCTGCTCGGGAGAAAAAACCACTTGCATTATATCTACACATACCCTTTTGCGCAAGGAAATGCGCTTACTGTGACTTTCTCTCCTTCCCCTCGGAAGAGACTAAGATGCGAAGTTATATGGAACAGCTTAGAAAGGAGCTGCTTTTTCGCTCTGTAAAGCCCTCAGGGATAGAGTCGGACAGTCAGCCTCTCCTTAAATCCCCCTATGAAATTGTTTCTATTTTTTTTGGCGGAGGAACCCCCAGCTTTGTCCCGTTTTCGGAAATAGCGAAAACCATGGAGCTCATTCATGCTCATTTTCCTGTAGCAAAGGATGCGGAAATCACAATAGAATGTAATCCTTCGTCCACCATGAAGCTGGCACTGCTAACTTACAAAAGAGTCGGCTTCAACCGTATTTCCTTCGGTCTACAATCCGCAAATGATGACGAACTGGAGTTTTTAGGCAGAACACACCGTTATCTTGATTTTTTAAAGGCCTATGAGGATGCAAGGCTATCCGGTTTTACTAATATCAGTGTGGATTTAATGAATGGAATTCCTCTGCAATCCGCAAAATCATTTCAGCGAAGTCTAAAAAGTATCAGCATGCTCCGCCCGGAGCATCTCTCGATTTATAACTTAATTGTGGAAAATGGGACCCGTTTCTTTCGAATGCATAAGGAAGGCGTTCTCGCTCTCCCTGATGAAGAGGAACTTTTGGAAATGGACCGTCTAAGTCTTATGTGGACTGAAAAAATGGGAATGGAGAGATATGAAATCAGTAATTTCTCAAAAGAAGGCTTTGCCTCCATTCACAATTACAATTACTGGTCCGATGTTCCCTACCTTGGATTCGGACTCGGAGCGTCCTCCTATTTTCAGAAGACACGCTGGAAAAATCTGAACTCTTTGGCAAAATATATGGAAATACCCTTTGATAAAGATACTAACGAAGCAAGAGTCAAAGCATCCACTTCTGAAATTGTGCAGAAGGCTTCGGATTCCCTCTTTACGGAAGCCCAGACTATAGAAAAGCTCCTTACCGAAGATAAACATATCTTAAGTAAGGAGGAGCAAATGGAAGAATTCTTCTTTTTGGGACTTCGCCGCACCGAAGGCATCAGTGAAATGGACTTTGTTGCGCGCTTTTCCGTAGACATTCATAAACTTTACGGAGAAACGCTTTCCAAACTTGTCGAAGAAGGCTACCTGATTCATAAGAACGCAAGGTATTTCTTCACTCCGGAGGGAATGGATCTCTCAAATCAGCTATTGCTACGGTTTTTATAAAGGAAAAGACAGTGTAAAAATATACCTATTGATTCTTTGCGTTTTGTAGATATGGAAATAAGGGGCAATCTGAGCCCGTCGGTACTTGCTGCGAGCTAAAGTAGCGACGCTCGAAGCTTAGTATCCGCTACTGAAGGACAAACTTTTCATCAGAAAAGTTGTCCTGTACAAGACCAGATTCTTTTAGAATCTGCTTTGCACAGCAAAGTGAGCAATGGGCTTCCAAGCCCATGCTCAGTCAGGCGAGGTTAGCGAGAGCGTGCCCCTATTTTCATATCTACAAAATGAATAAAGACATATGTTATACTATTTTTCTGATCCAACCCTCCGGTGCGGGAATCTCCCCGTTTTGCATTCCGGAGAGGGTTTCGTAGAGCTTTTCCATAATCTTCCCGGGCTTTTCCATACCGCTTGGGAAAAGAATTTCCCTGTCATGATCCTGAATCTTTCCGACCGGAGAAATCACGGCAGCAGTTCCGCAGAGTCCAC
>CAUTEL010000247.1:0-2771 GCA_963537185.1 uncultured Oribacterium sp.
TACTGGGAGAGACGGTGAGAGGGTTGTCAAGAGCGGCACTATATGTTCCCGGAGGCAGAGCGTCATATCCGTCTACGGTTTTAATGAATGCGATTCCTGCAAAGATTGCGGAAGTCGAAGAGATAATCGTACTCACTCCCCGGGGAGAAGACGGGAAAGCCGATTCGGATATACTCACAGCCTCATATATCGCAGGGGTGGACAGAATATATCTTGTAGGAGGAGCACAGGCGGTAGCTGCGACAGCATTCGGGACCGAACTCATACCGAAAGCGGACAAAATTGTGGGGCCCGGGAATATGTATGTTGCGGAGGCTAAAAGAGCACTTTATGGTATAATTGACATTGATATGATTGCAGGACCGAGCGAAATATTGATAATAGCGGATAAAAACGCAAAGCCTGCATATATTGCGGCGGATTTGATGAGCCAGGCGGAGCATGATCCGAAAGCGGCGGCAGTTCTTTTGACGAACAGCCTTGAACTGGCGAAACGGGTTGCAGGAGAAATTGAAAATCGTTTAAAAAGCGAATTGCGAAATGAAATAATAGAGGAAAGCCTAAAAACATATGGGGGCATTGTAGTATGTAAGGATATGGCAGAAATGTTGGAAACGGCTGATGACATCGCTCCGGAGCATCTGGAGATCATGCTTGACGACCCTTTGCAATATGTAGATCGGATAAAAAATGCGGGAGCAATCTTTCTTGGAGAAAATTCACCCGAGCCGCTCGGAGATTATTTTTCCGGAACGAATCATGTATTGCCTACAGGAGGAACTGCAAGGTTTTCATCGCCGCTCGGAGTCGAAAGCTTCATAAAAAGAACGGAATATACGTATTACACAAAAGAACAGCTTATTAAAGACAGTGAATATATAGAAAAGATTGCAGCGGCGGAGGGATTGTTTGCACATAAAGCGGCAATCACTGTAAGAAAGGAGAGAGATTGTTATGCAAAGAATAGCAGATATAGCGAGAAAGACGGATGAAACGAATATAAGAATGAAAATAAACATTGACGGAAACGGTAAAAATAAGATCGACACGGGGATCGGATATTTTGATCATATGCTCAAAGCTTTTTCGGTACATTCCGGAATAGATATGGAACTGAAAGCGGAGGGAGATCTGTGGGTAGATACACATCATACCGTAGAAGACACGGGCATAGTGCTCGGAATGGCGATAAAAGAAGCGTTGGGTGACAAAAAAGGCATAATGAGATACGGAAGTTTTTTTTGCCCTATGAACGAAAGTCTTTCGTCATGCCATTTGGATATAAGCGGAAGAGCGTTTCTTGTATTTGACGGAGAATTTTTATCCGAACGCTGCGGAGAAATGGAGACACAGATGGTAGAAGAGTTTTTTAGAGCGATTGCGACGAATGCAGGCATTACATTACATTTGACTGTAGAATACGGAAAAAATGATCATCACAAGATAGAAAGCTTATTTAAGGCTTTTGCACATGCACTAAGGGCAGCTGTGATATTTAACGGAAACAGTGAGATTCTATCGTCGAAAGGAACATTATGATAGGTATTATTGACTATGGAGCGGGAAATCTTTTCAGCATAAAAAATGTGCTTGACTATTTAAAAACAGATTCCGAGATAATAAGAGAGAAGCATGATATTGAGCGAGCGGACAGGTTGATACTCCCGGGAGTCGGAGCATTTCCGGATGCAATGAGGATGCTTGAAGAGAAAAATCTTGTAGAAATAATAAAGAGAGAGAGCAGGAAAAAATATATTTTAGGCATCTGCCTCGGCATGCAGATATTATTCGAAAAGGGATATGAGTTTTCCGAGACGCAAGGACTCGGGCTTATAGAAGGCAGAGTGGAAAAGCTCACGGAAACGCCGGATATTAAAATTCCCCATATGGGATGGAGCAGCATAAGGATAATGAATACATGTCCGATTGCAGACGGGATAAAAGAAAACGACAGTTTTTATTTCGTTCATTCATACAAAGCGGTTATGAAAGATTCCGACTTAGGGTTATATTGCCGTTACGGACAGAAAATACCGGCACGCGTATGGAAAGATAATGTGTTCGGCTGTCAGTTTCATCCCGAAAAAAGCGGAGAAAAAGGTATACGGATATTGAAAAATTTTGCCGAACTCAAGTAAGGAGGTGCTTGCATTGCTTGCAAAACGGATAATTCCATGTTTGGATGTTAGAGATGGAAAAGTTGTAAAAGGCATAAATTTCGTCAGGATAAAGGAAGTTGGAGACCCGGTCGAATGTGCTATGGAATATAATAAGCAGGGAGCGGATGAGATCGTTTTTCTCGATATAACTGCAACCAACGAAAAAAGAAAAACGATGGATGATGTGGTGGAAAGAACTGCTAAGAATGTATTCGTACCGCTTACGGTAGGCGGAGGCATAAGAGGCGTCGAAGACTTCAGAAGACTTCTCTTGGCAGGTGCCGATAAGATTTCGGTGAATTCCGCGGCAGTCAAAGACCCGCAGATTATAGAGCGGGCGGCAAGTAAATTCGGAAGTCAGTGCGTAGTGATCGCCGTTGATGCGAAGCAAAGACCTGATATGGGATATACGGTTTATTTAAACGGAGGAAGAGAGGATACGGGAATCGATTTAATAGATTGGATCAGAAAAGCCGAATCGCTCGGAGCAGGAGAACTTCTACTCACATCTATGGATGCCGACGGAACAAAAGCAGGATTTGATAAAGATATGCTCAATGCAGTCTTAAGAGAGATAAAAATCCCGGTAATTGCATCCGGCGGCTGCGGGAG
>CAUTEL010000248.1:0-2765 GCA_963537185.1 uncultured Oribacterium sp.
GCACATAGCCGAGAGTTCCCGTTAATAGACCGGGAATAATCAGTTCAGTCCAGCCCTTTGATACTGCCATTGCCGCCGCTGTTGTAGGTCCACCCACATTTGCATTGGAAGCGATAATGATTTCTTCAATGGAAAACTTAAAGATTTTTCCAAGAATCAGAGAAACAATCATATTTGTCGCCACAACAATCAATGCCAATACCAAAAGCAATGGCGACTCACGAATAATCATCGGTATAGAGGCAGGAGCTCCTATAACAGCAAAGAAGAGATAAATAAGGAAGGTACCTATCTCCTGTGCTCCCTTAACGGACGACATCTGTTTCGGGAAGAAGGATGCAATCAACATAGTAAAGGTAGTAATCAAAAGATACTTATTTCCAAAGAAGCCGGCAATAAATTTACTTGCAACATCTCCTCCCGAAAAAGCGGAGCTGATTATACCCGCAAGCTTTGTAGAAAGTGTAACAATGGTAAATGCGATTGCAACCGCAAAAGCTATATCCTTTAAAGAAATTTCCTTGGCTCCCCAATACTTGGCAGCCATAGTCTTATTCTGATCCTGATCGGCGGTATTTGCACGAAGTGCATCCTCATAGGGCTGTTTATACAGCTTCTTGATAATCGCCATAGCAGGAAGAGAAATTAATACGAATACATAAATCGCCATAAGAAGATTGTCCGCAACCAAAGCGGCGGAAACTGTCTTCCCCGGCACCTCATACTGTTGCGACATCGCAATAAAGTTTACGGAGCCTCCCGTATATGTCCCGACAAACATCGGAATAATGTCATTTAATTTAGGAATCGCATTTCTTAATGCAAAGAATGCGGCAAAGCCACCAAGTAGAGTTCCCACACTGCTTAACAGATAAATCACAAGAATTCTTCCCGACTCTTTCCAGATTTTTTTGACATTGGCATTAAAAAGAAGTAGCGGAACGGCAAGCGGAACAACATACCCCCATACCGCATCATAAACCGGTGCATCTGTTGGAATGATGTTCAAATTAGCAAGAATTAAAGTGAAAAGTGTTGCCAAAATACAGCCCGTTATCTTACTCGCCCATTTGTACTTCTGCTCCAGATAAATAGACAGTGCCGCACTAAGCGCCAAAACCGTCCACAGCATCCAGGTATCTTCAGCCGAAATTAAAGTGCCCATATTTCTCCTCCTTCAATTCATTATGATTTCAAAATGAACAGTAGATTAAGATGAATCTTTTTATTATGCATCGGAACGGGAATAACAATTTTTCATGATACTACTTGCCTCATAAAGTACTTTGTCCAGAAGTTCAGCCGTTTCTTTTTTACAAATGGCTGCAATCTTTTCATTGCACTCTTCCAGCAATGCCGTTATTTCCGCCTGCCCTCTCTTCCTTTTTGACACCTCCTTCTTATATTCTTCAATAAGCTGATAACACTTCGCCTGTACACTTCCTTGATATCTTTCTACATGAAAACGACTTTTTTGATAGGAAGCATCCGCCATGGCTCCAATCAAACGGTTTTGCCAGTAGAAACTGTCCGTACTAACCTCTTTTTTTGTATTGCTAAAGTAATTCGGAATTTTTGTAACAGCTGAAAACATCGGAATTAAAGCGTTGAAAACATTGGCCCCGAAAGTGAACCAGGTAATGCACTCCAAGTCCTTGCATTTTTCTTCCTTGTTTTGATGAAGAGAAAGGAAGCTTGTTCTTTCTATGCCGATAGGACGCATTTGCCCAACTCGACTCAAATCTCCGAATTTTCCATAGCAGTCATAGGCTGTCCCTTGGAAATGAGTAGAAAGCAGATATTTCACATCCATTGGCGTGATTTTTCTTTCCGGAACCATGGCCCAAGGAATATCATCGGAATCGGGCTTAAAGTCCGCCGACTCTCCCTCATATCGAAAGGTATTCGGATTCAATCTCCTTAAAATATACCAGGTTCTCGGAGTATTATAGACATGGTCCGCATCACTATGACTTCCGAATGCCGCTCTGGGATTAAAATCCCCCTCAAAATCCAGATTTAAATGATGCTCGGCCATAAATTCTCTTAAGTCTTTTGAGCAGATATGCTCCTTCTGTTTTCCAAATGCATCCTCCAAATCAAAGGAATCAATCCCTTGCTGGTTTGCCATCATAACATAAGCATCATCCGGCACTTTTTTTGCAATAAAGTGATGCCCCCCTATGGTTTCCAGCCACCATATTTCCTTGGTATCGGAAAAAGCAACACCATTCATTTCATAGGTTCCGTACTTCTCCAAAAGCTCTCCAAGCCGAATCACACCTTCTCTGGCAGTATGGATATATGGAAGTAAAAGGCTTGTCATATCCTCCTCTCCTATTCCACCCGGAATCTCCTTTCTTCCTTCTTTATGCAAAACCACCAAAGGATCTGCAGCCTGCACTAACTCATTACTGGTAATAGTCTCCGTAGCCGATACGGAAACATTGGCAATGTTCGTTCCCGCGCCTGCCCATATTCCTTTATCTCCCAGTGCATCCGGAAAACAAATATAGTCCAAAGCCTTTTCCGGTAGAGGAATTTCAACATGAGAAAGTACCGATTTATACTTCTTCGGAGCATTCTTTCCGGAAACTCTTAGCATTTTTTTCGGAGTATACTCTCCCGAGCCGGAATCCATGTTTCTGGCAATCATCGTGGAACCATCGTAGCTGGCATTTCTCCCCACCAAAAGTGTTGTACAAGACATCTCATTTCTCCTCTCATTGTTTTTTATTTTAGTCTAGTTTGCACAAAGATTAATG
>CAUTEL010000249.1:0-2756 GCA_963537185.1 uncultured Oribacterium sp.
GGGATATCTCCATCCACAAAGTAGCAGACCGATCCCCCGGTATGTCCCGGAGTAGAAATGACCTTCCAGCTCTTTCCCAATAAGGACAGCTCTTCTCCATCATGCAGAGAAATAAAATCCGAAATCTCCACGCTGTCCTCCGGATCCTTACCCGATAGGTTGAGCTCTCCGTTTCCGAGAAGCTCTCTCTCCGCCTCCGATGCATATAGAGGAAGGCAGTATTTTTCCCGCAGAGTCGGCACGGCAAGAATGTGATCAAAATGTCCGTGAGTAAGAAGAATAGCCCGGGGCTTTAAGTCCTCTTCTTCCAAAAAAGCTATAATTCTATCCTCTTCCGCACCGGGATCAATCAAAACAGCCTCTTTTGTATTCTTATCATAAACTATATAGCAGTTTGTTCCGACAATACCCAAGACAATGCTTTTTACCTGTAACATCTATCCCTTCCCTCTCTCGATTTCATATACGCCCTGAATCTTTCTCAATTTCCCGATAATAGTATTCAAAACGTCCTTATTCGGCACTTCGAAAGACAGGAGAATCGTCACCTTTCCATTTTTGGACGAGTGCGTATTCATGCCCTGTATAACAATATTATCATCCGCTAAAACCTTTGAAATATCCACAATTAAGCCAATGCGATTATTTGTAAAAAGCTGAAGCTCTGTGGAATAGCTTTCTCCATTTCCGGGATTGTTGTCCCACTCCACTTCGATTCTTCTTGCCTTTTCATCCTCCGACAAGTCCATAATATTGATGCAGTCCGTCCTGTGAACCGTGATTCCTCGACCTCTGGTAACGAAACCGACCACCTCGTCTCCGGGTACGGGATTACAGCACCTCGCGTAGCGCACGGCAAGGTCATGAATGCCTTTTACAATAATACCCGACTTTGACTTCCGAATAACCTCCGGCTTTCTCGTCAAGTCTTCAATATTTTTTAAAACGGTCTTATCGTCAATGTTTTTATCTTCCGCCTTATGCTTCGCATCGAGTAGCTTCGCAATAACCTGAGATTCCTTGATTCCCCCTCTTCCGACTGCAGCAAGCACACTGTCCCAGTCTCTATAGCTGTAACGCCGAAGAACAGCCTCTATGTATTCCGGCTTCGTAAGCTCCGGCAGAGAAATCCCCTTGGCCTTCACATACTTATCCAGCAGTTCTTTTCCCCTGTCCAGATTTTCGTCCTTCTGCTCATGACGGAACCACTGGTTAATCTTATTCTTTGCCTGCGTAGACTTGACAATTTTCAACCAGTCTCTGGAAGGTCCTCTGGAATTTTGGCTCGTAATAATGTCTACACGGTCTCCGTTTTGCAAACAATACTCTATCGGCACCAGTTTATCGTTGACCTTCGCTCCCACCATCTTATTTCCCACAGCGGAATGAATGGAATAAGCAAAGTCTATCGGTGTGGAGCCTTGCGGTAGGTTCTTAACATCTCCGGTAGGCGTAAAGCAGTATACATTGACATTAAAAAGAGAAAGGTCGGACTTGACCATGTTCATGAATTCCTTGGAATCCGATTCATCCTTCTGCCATTCCAGAATTTCATGCAGCCACTTCATCTTGGACATCTCTGTCTCCGTGGCCTTCTTATCCGAGCCTCCCTGCTCCTTGTACTTCCAGTGTGCGGCAATACCGAATTCCGCAGTTCTGTGCATCTCGAAGGTACGGATCTGGATTTCAAAGGGAACACCGTCTTTTCCGATAACCGTAGTATGCAGGGACTGATACATATTGGGCTTCGGCATCGCAATATAGTCCTTAAAGCGTCCCGGGATCGGTCTATACATCTTATGAATAACCCCCAGCACCGCATAGCAATCCCGCACGGATTCCACAATAATACGAATTGCAAAAAGATCATAAATCTGATCAATGGTCTTGTTCTGGTTTACCATTTTTTTGTAAATGGAAAAGAAGTGCTTGATCCTGCCCTTTATATTCGCTTCAATGCCGCTTTCTTCAATGTGCTCTCGCACCTCCTCGACAATAGAATTAATACGATCTTCTCTGGCCTCTCTCTTAAAATGTACCTTATCCGCAAGGTCATAGTAAACCTCCGGTTCCAGATACTTTAAAGAAAGGTCATCCATTTCGATCTTAATCTTACTGATACCGAGGCGATCCGCAAGAGGAGAGTATATTTCCAGAGACTCCCTGGCCTTTTCTTTTCTCTTCTCCGGACTTTGGTATTCCAGAGTTCTTAAGTTATGCAAGCGATCGGCAAGCTTTATGATAATAACACGGATGTCCTTTGCCATAGAGACAAACATTTTCCGGAGGTTCTCCGCCTGCATCTCTACCTTATCCGAGTTTAGGTTTAATTTAGTCAGCTTGGTAACTCCGTCCACAAGTACGGCTACATCCGCATTAAACTCCGTTTCTACCTCTTTCAAGGTCATTCCCGTATCTTCCACCACATCATGAAGAAGCCCTGCAGCGATTGTTTCCTTATCCATTTCCAAATCGGCAAGGATAATCGCTACGCAAAGCGGATGTATGATATAAGGCTCCCCTGACTTTCTCTTTTGCTCCTTATGCTGCTCCCTCGCCACTTCGTATGCCTTTGTAATCATGGAAAGGTCCTCCGAAGGATGATAGGAACGCACATCTTTAAGAAGCATTTCTAATAGTTCTTCAGGAGGAGTGTTGTCCTTTGGTCTCTCCAGAGCCCTGTCTTCCTTCTTGTCTATCAGCATATTTACTCCCATTCCTACAATATAGGGGTATTTTACTCTGTTCCTTAAGCC
>CAUTEL010000250.1:0-2743 GCA_963537185.1 uncultured Oribacterium sp.
TGAAAATGACGGCACACAGGTGTTATATTACGCTCCGGAGCGTCTGGAGGAGTAAGAGGCATTTGTAAGGCCTTCGAGGAGAAATAGAGGGATGGAAAATAATAGAGAGATGGAATAAAGGTAATACATTTCATACCGTAACGGTCTAAAATTCGGGCACGCTCCCGCTAACTTCGCCTTGACTGAGCAGTGGTTTATGTTAACCACTGCTCACTTTGCTTCGCAAAGCAACTTCCTTCGAAAGTTGGTCTGTATCAGGACGACTTTTCTGATGAAAAGTCTGTCCTTACAGTACTAAGTTCAAGCTTCACTTTGTTCGCTTTCACTAAGTACTGACGGGCTCAGATTACCCTCTTTTTAGACCGTTACGCATGAAATAGAATCACATTGCCTTGAATATTTCCATCCCTCTATTATTTTTCTTCGAAGGCCTTGCAAATGTCTTCGATATACTCTAAGGAGCTCCGAAGCTTCTTATATTCCTCCGTGAAGGAGAGGTTATTAATATCTGCTTCTGTATAAGGGGCTCTAAACATTTTGTGGCCGCTGTAAATGGCTATATAGAGCAAATCTCCTTTGATATAGATTGAAAGCTCCTGTCCTGCAAATTTCTCGGAAAATACCCTGAGCACTTCCGGGGTTAAAAAGCGTCTTGTTCCAAACTCATCCGTAGCATAGATATCAAAATGCTCATTGTGCTGAATGTCTTCCGTATCCAGCTTCATCTCCCCTTTTTCGCAGCCGGGATATCTGTACTGGACTTCATTTTTTAAAAGAAAGGCTCTATCCGTAGGGACAATGCGAACTTCGCCCTGCACCGCCACCGGACTCTTCATACAATACAACTGTCCTGTAAAATCATACACCGTGGTGGAATGCTTTCCGCCTGTTGTATGATAGGACTCCAGATTTCCTATAAGGAGTCCTCTGTCATCATGAAAGAACAAAAAGGTATCTTGCAGATATTTTTGAGACTTTGGGGTGAACCTCACTACATCCTCCAGAGCAATTCCCTTCTTTTCCACCGTTAGGTCGGGATAGAAGTTCTGTAACAGCGGCTCCAGCACCTCCTTGGCATAAACATCCTGAAGGCTTTCCATATTACTGAAGAACTCCGGCATCTTATGGTATTTTAGATAATAAAACAAAAGACCGCTACCAATCAAAATAAAGCAAAGGATCATACTGTCCCGCCCGATAAGACGAGGCATAAGAATCAGAAAAAACGGAACAAGGTATTTTGCTGTAGACCACCTTTTAATTTCCAACATTTTCTTACGAAGTGCTTGGAGTTTGATTTGAAACTCCGCACTGTCCTCCATGTCCTCAATTTTCTTTAAATCCTCTTCCAAAGTTCCTAACATAAATGTCCTTTCTATTCTTTAAGGCTACTGCTAAACTATATCTTTGTTGTTAAAGTATTCCTCGAGCGCTTATCCTTTATTTCCTAAATATCTTTTCTTATTCTTCAAATCCCTCACAGATATCTTTAATATCCCCTAAAGAATCACGAAATCTTTCGCATTCCTCTTCATAGTTCATTTGCCAAAATTCCAGACTATTCAAAGAAACGCGAAACAGGGAATATCCGCTATTAACAGCAACATACAACTTGCTCCCCTTTAGATAAACCGAGATTTCCCTTTCGGAAAAATGCTCCGTAAACTTCCTAAGCCTTCCCGGCGTTAAGAAACGCCTGGCGCCCATCTCATCGTTAGTGTAAATATCGTATCTCTCATTATTTTGAATATCTTCCGTATCAATTTTCTTTTCCCCTCTTTCACAAGGAGGATAACGTCGTTGCACTTCTTTATTCATGAATTTGGATCGGCCCGTGGGCACAATACGGACTTCTCCTTCTATGGAAACAGGACTATTCATACAAAAAACCTGTCCTAAAAAATCACGAATATACGTTCTATTCTTTCCTGATTTTTGATGCCAGGCAGAACAATTTTGTATTCTAAGATCCTTTTCATCATGAAATTGTATTGCTGTATTTTGTGTATATTCTTCAGAAGAGGGAAGGAACTTCTTGACTTCCTCAAAAGGTATTTTTTCCTTCTCCTCAACAGTTACATCAGGATACCAATCCCTTAACATAGGTTCTATGAACTCTTCCATATAAACATCTTGAATCTTTTTTCGCTTCTCCCTAAAGAATCCGGGATTTGTCTTGTAAAAATAAAGGAAAATTAGGACCGGAAGAGCTATCATAAGGACGGCAGACGCGGTTCCTCCTCCGGGAAGCATTAATCCTGCAAAAGAGGATAGAGCCATTAATGGCTTCACAACAGCCCATTTCATCAAAGCCAGTACTTTCTTCCGCATGGTCTCATATTTCATTTGAAACTCTTGGCTATCCTCCATAGTTCTCCTCCCCAGCTTTCATTATTCTTCATGTATTGTTTAGTCACTTCCAAACTTCCCGGTACAGCTTCCTTACGATTAGAAAAGCAGGCAGAAAAATCCCAATATCCCGACTTTTCCGCCTGCCAAATTTCCAACTTTAAGCCCTGTGCTCTTTCTGAGCGAAGGCTTATCCGCCATTAATCCATATTGTAATCCAAATCCTTTAAATCTCTCTTGCCCTGTAAATCCTCTTCCAGGAAATCCACCTTTCTAAGTCCCTTGATTCCTGCAACTATGCTTGTGGGGAAGCTTACAATAGCCTGATTAATCACACGCACATTACTGTTGACAATCCGCTTTGCTGCTGCCAAATCTTCATTTTCACTGGCAA
>CAUTEL010000251.1:0-2715 GCA_963537185.1 uncultured Oribacterium sp.
CAGTTATTGCCTTTGTAGTTTTTTATCTATATAATAATTATTTTTCGCACTAAGAATATTCTTACTCTCTGATTCCGTACTTTTCCAGGATATAGTCCATGTCCTTGTCTCCTCTTCCGGAGAGATTAATGAGGATAGAGCCCTTGTTCATCTTCTTTGCAAGTTTCATGCCGTATGCCACTGCATGGGAACTTTCAATCGCCGGGATAATGCCTTCCATTCTGGAAAGGGTGAAGAACGCATCAATGGTTTCGTCATCATTTACCACATCATACTTTACTCTTCCGATATCATGTAAGAAGGCATGCTCCGGGCCGGAGGACGGATAATCGAGACCGCTCGCTACGGAATATACAGGTGCCGGTTCTCCCTTTTCATCCTTTAACATAATGCTGTTAAAGCCGTGCATAATCCCTTCCTCTCCATAGGTAAGGCTTGCCGCGTGATCTCCAAGTGCAGTTCCTCTTCCCAAGGGTTCTACGCCGTAAATGGTCACCGGATCATTTAGGAAGCCCGAGAAAAGTCCCATGGCGTTCGATCCGCCGCCTACGCAAGCTACGATAGCATCCGGAAGCTCTCCGGTCATATCAAGGAACTGCTCTCTTGCCTCGATTCCTACTACGCTCTGGAAATCTCTCACCATCATAGGGAAGGGATGAGGTCCCACTACGGATCCAATACAGTAAATGGCATCCTTATATTCCTTCATGTACGCGAGGAATGCAGCATCCACTGCCTCTTTCAGCGTGGCGAGACCATCATTTACCTCTACTACTCTTGCGCCGAGAATCTTCATTCTGGCAACATTCGGTGCCTGCTTCTTGATATCCACGGCACCCATGTAAATGTCGCATTCCATGCCGAAGTATGCTGCTGCGGTAGCCAAAGCCACACCGTGCTGTCCTGCACCGGTCTCTGCAATAACCTTCTTCTTTCCCATGTATTTCGCAAGAAGCACCTCGCCCATGCAGTGATTTAACTTGTGCGCACCGGTATGGTTTAAGTCCTCACGCTTCACATAAAGCTGTACACCGGTATTAATCTTCTCGGAAAGTCTCTCCAAATGAGAAATGGGAGTCGGTCTACCCTGAAATTCCTTACGAATTCGTCTCAACTCCGCAATAAACTTTCTGGACTTGGAAATGGTTTCATAGGCATGATTAATTTCCTCCATGGCCTTCTTTAATTCCTCGGGGATATACGCTCCGCCGTACTTTCCAAAATAGCCGTTTGCATCCGGGTAGTTCTTCAAATAAGTTTCAAAATCCACATTGTTAAGTTGCATCGTTCTTTCCTCCTTTTTCTTTCCCGCCTTTCTCCGGGGCGGTAAATGTGATGTTCTTTACCAAGGAGATGATAGTATTTACGGAATCGTCACACTGCGTGCTTTTTCGATTCCTGCCTGACATTCGCACTCCCAAAGCACTTCTGTGCTTCTTCGTGCTCATGTCAGGGGCGATACAAAAAAGTCCCCGGCAAAGAAAGTTTCTTTGCCAAGGACGAATAAACAGTTAATCTATCCGCGGTGCCACCTTGATTCACAGCTTACGCTGCGCCGCTTAGCAGGGTACCAACATACCCCCGGGAACTCACGCATCCCTACGCGTTACAGAATACTCCGGAAAATCCGTTTCCCTGTACCCTCAGTGGTCCATTTGACAAGTTGTTTCTTACCCGATTCTCAGCATCGCGGGTTCTCTGTAAAGGCATCATTGCCGTTATCTCCACCTCAACGGTTTACAATATTCAGTTGTTGAGAACGGATTTTACACGGAAGTAGAACTGCTGTCAAGCAAAAAAAGCTTACGAAAAATTTTCCAATATTCTCTTCCAGCAATGTTCGATATGGGAAAATGTACTTTCAGCCTTCTTCATCATATAATTTCTGAAGTTCACATCCTTCGTATTATCCGTCACAAAATTCAGATATATCTCTTTTACAGACTTTAAAATAGCATCATCCTGACTCTCATTATATCGTCTAAATTCCTCGGAAATGGCTTTCCAATAGTCCTTATACGCTTTGTCTGTTTTTGTGATTTTGGCTTTCATGCTTTGGTATTTCGCTTCTTCTACCGGCTTTAAAGAAGAAGTAGAGTGATCTTTCCTTTTTTCTATGCTAAGCCCAATCGCTCTTTCCATTCCTTCAAATGGATTTTTGTAATCCTCAATTATCTTTTCATTGTGACTTTTATATAAGTCTATCAGTTTACTAAAGCCTTCTTTTTGATCATCAGGAAGCAATTTTTCCGCAAGATAAGACAAGGCATTTGTAGAACTTTCTAAAGAAGCAATCGCCTCCGCCTTAGACATATAGGGTCTTGGTCCGGAATGAAATGATCCTCTTACATCAATAAATCCCGTATTAAACTGAAGACCGGTCAAAAAGTCCATCCCATTCGTAATTTCCGAAAGCAAATTTTCAAATTTTTTTACATCCTCATCACTCATATTTTCATAAAAACCGTGCTGATCCAAATATTTTGTAAAATTTAACCATTGATTGGTCGGATTTTCCCAAAACTCATCTGTTGCTTCTCTCCCTGCCGCCACCTCTTTCTGCTGTCTTAAGAGAATCTCATAAATATCCATTTTTCCGGATTCAGGAAAATCAATTGAACCATGATCCTTCTTTCCCTCTCCGTTACCCACTGTCCCTTTCTGTGCTTTTTCAGCAGAAAGTTTCTTCCCTTCATCAGAAAGAAGCAAGGAATC
>CAUTEL010000252.1:0-2686 GCA_963537185.1 uncultured Oribacterium sp.
GCATAGATGTATAATAGCAAAAGAGTGCCTGAACATTTGCGTCAGAGCACTCTTTTATCTTTATTCTTTACGGCTATACTGTTTAAACGATGTATGCTTATATTTTATGCGAAATGAGTGTGGGAAATCTTCCATTTCTGTAAGGAAACCTCAATCCATGTCCCATAAAGGAAAAGAACAAGAAGAAAAACCACATATACAATGATAACTGTAAATCCCATGAAAGGCGATGTTGCAAAATCTTCCGGCCTGCTAATATTTCTACCGAAACTTATAACGATAGCTGTTTCGATAATGATAAATAAAGTCAACATACCGATAGAGCCTAAAAACCAAAGAATCCATTTTCCAAAAAGCTGTAAAGCACTGCCGTCAAAGTGTAACTGTCTGCCCTCTATATAGGTATGCTTTGCTTCCCAAGCATAAATCATAGTATACGCCCATGGTGTACATAAGCCGAAGCTGAAAAGAGATACTAAGCTTCCTAAGAATCTCCAACCAATAAGCTGAAGGCAGGTTCCGTCAAAATAGGAATCCTCCCTACTCACGGGATATCGTCTTTCCGTAGTTTGATTGACCGATTGTGTCCTTATTTCCGTGGAAACGGTATTTAAGTGTTCCTCGGAAGCAGTTCCTTCCGAAGTGGCGGTGTTGTTTCTTTCGGTCACATGACCATTCTCTTGTTTGTTTTCTACAGTATTCCCTTCTTCTGTAAAATGATCTGTCTCCTCTGTGAAATTATCTCCCATCTGATTATCCTTTCTTCACGCTAAATTTATAAAAATAACGAGCTGCTGCATTTTACTGCGACGCTCGTTATGAATTAAAGCATAATTTTAGCATATATTCAATATGATTTAAGAAATATGGATATCCCTTGAAGGATTATCCTTTTAGGAGCCTCGGCTTTGTTTCCTTTACCAGACATAGACCTCTTGGGGTAATTCTGATTTCAGGAATAACAGGAAGGGCTAAGAAAGAAAGCGTGATAAAAGGATCGATACCTTGCGGAACACCCATTTCACAAAGTTTTTGTTTCATTCTACTCAGGTGCTCACTGGCTTCTTCGTAACCGCAGTCGGTCATTAGTCCCATGATAGGAAGAGGAAGGGTTTCAAAGACCTTTCCCTGGGAAACCACAGTATAGCCGCCTTGACATCGTAAAAGCTCATTCACGGCAATACACATATCCAAATCGGAATCACCAACCACGATGATATTATGGGAATCATGAGAAACAGAGCTTGCTACAGCACCTTGATGAATATTATAGCCATGACAGATTGCCACAGCCATCTTTCCGCTTCCCTTATGTCTCTCGATTGCTGCAATTTTCTGATAATCGGGATATTCCACAGGATCAAAGTTTGCAGACCTTTTAAAGGAAACCTGAAATCGCTTCGTGGTAATTTGTCCCTCCATGATACCGATGACATTACTATTCTGCTTTAAGACGGGGAGTCGGAAATTCTCCTCCGTAAGCGGATGATAATGCAAAGTCTTTTTTAACTCCTTCGGACAGCGCGGAATAAGAATTTTTTCTTCTTTCTCCAGTTCTTTTCCCTTGAAAAATACCTTTTCTATCTTAACCTTTACAGGATCGGAGAGGAGAAGTAAGTCTGCTTGCTTACCGGGGCAGATAGCGCCAAGATGATCTAAATGATAGCATTCCGCTGTATTAATTGTGGCCATTTGATAAGCCTTTTCCATAGGAAGTCCCAGTGCAATTGCTTTCCGTATAGAGTGGCTGATATGTCCCTCTTTTAAGATATCCTCAATGTGCTTGTCATCGGTACAGAATGAAAAGCTGTGTGTGTCGATGCCCTCCGCAAGGATTCCCTTTATGATTGCCTCCAGGTTTCTCGCCGCGGAACCTTCCCGCACATGGACATGCATTCCATTTCTAACTTCTTCTAAGGCATAGGAAAAGTCTACAGATTCATGATCGGTTTTAATTCCTGCAAGAGCGTAGGCGGACAAATCCTCCTTTGCCAGAAACGGTGCGTGGCCATCAATGATTTTGTCATGCATTAGTTCGAGCTTATCCCACATTTCCCGATTAGCCTTCAGGACGGCCTGAGCGTCCATGACTTCCCCCAAACCCAAGATTCTGGGATGATGAAGATAATGATGCATATCCGTAGCAGTAAAGCATGCTCCGCTATCATCGATTTCCGTCGCGGGAACACAAGAGGGAAGCATCACATAAACATTGGCGGGACTTTTTTCACTTTGCTGTAAAATATAGTCAATTCCTGCATTCCCGGATACATTGCAGGCTTCATGCGGATCCACAATAAAGCTTGTTGTTCCACAAAGTGCTGCGGTACTGATCAGCTCATTCGGGGAAACCATGGTGGATTCCAGATGAAGATGAGCATCAATAAAACCCGGAAAAAGATATTTTCCTTTGCAATCTATATACTTATTCCCTAGAAAGTCATTCCCGATTCCTGCAATATAGCCATGCTTTACAGCGACATCCCCGGAATAGAACTTTCCTGTATACACATCAAAAATTTGAGCATCCTTAAATATCAAGTCTGCAGGACTTTCCTTTAAACAAACCTTGGATAATTTGCTGTAAAGACTCTTGTCCATGATAGTTCTCCTTGTTATATTTTATAAAAATATTGACTATACAGTATTTTTCTTTATATTATTACACAAAAGGACTCTTTTATCC
>CAUTEL010000253.1:0-2684 GCA_963537185.1 uncultured Oribacterium sp.
ACTCTGTGCAATAGAATAGACGCTGTTATGTGATGAAAAGCTTCTTTGGTGGCTTTTCAAAAACGATAAAATAATTTACTTACCAATTAGGAGGAAAAGGACTATGGCAGTTAAAGTAGCGATTAATGGATTTGGTCGTATCGGTCGTTTGGCATTCCGTCAGATGTTTGATCATGAGGGAACAGAGATTGTTGCCATCAACGATTTAACCGATCCTAAGATGCTTGCTCACCTTTTGAAATATGATTCTTCTCAGGGAAGATATAAGTATTGCGATAGCGTTGTAGCCGGCGAGGACTACATCGAGGTTAAGGGAAAGAAGATTAAGATTTACAAGGAGGCTGATGCTTCCAAGTTACCGTGGGGAGAGCTTTCCGTAGATGTTGTTTTAGAGTGTACCGGTTTCTATACTTCCAAGGAGAAGTCCGAGGCACACATTAAGGCAGGTGCTAAGAAGGTTGTTATTTCCGCTCCGGCCGGAAATGATCTTCCGACCATCGTTTACAATGTTAACCATGAAATCTTAAAGGCTGAAGATAACATCATCTCCGCTGCATCCTGCACAACCAACTGCTTAGCTCCTATGGCTAAGGCATTAAATGATTTCGCTCCGATTCAGTCCGGAATCATGGCAACCATTCACGCTTACACAGGAGACCAGATGCTTCTTGACGGCCCGCACAGAAAGGGTGATTTAAGAAGAGCAAGAGCCGGCGCTGTAAATATCGTGCCGCACTCCACCGGTGCAGCAAAGGCTATCGGCCTTGTTATTCCGGAGTTAAACGGAAAGCTTATCGGATCTGCACAGAGAGTTCCTGTTCCAACAGGTTCCACCACTCTGCTTTTCGCAGTTGTGAAGTCCTCCAAGGAAGTAACTAAGGAGAGCATCAACGCTGCTATGAAGGCTGCATCCGATCCCGAGACATACGGATACACAGAGGACGAAGTAGTTTCCAGCGATATCGTGGGAATGACCTACGGTTCTCTCTTTGATGCTACCCAGACCATGGTTTCCAAGGTTGCTGATGACCTCTATGAGGTTCAGGTAGTTTCATGGTATGACAACGAGAACTCCTATACTTCTCAGATGGTTCGTACCATTAAGTACTTCGAGAAGTTCATTAAGTAATTATTCTCATATAGTGAAGTTATGCGGGGAAGCCGCCGGGGTGTGTGCTCCGGCGGCCTTTTCCCTATAAGGGATACCGTGTAAAAAGTGCAGAATATCGTGTTTTCAATGAAAGGGGAATGATATGGCAGAATTAAATAAGAAATCGGTAGAGGATATTTCCGTAAAGGGAAAAAGAGTGCTTTGTCGTTGTGACTTCAATGTTCCTTTAAAGGAAGGAAAGATCACCGATGAAAACAGACTTGTAGCGGCACTTCCTACAATTAAGAAGCTTATTTCCGACGGAGGAAAGGTAATTCTTTGCTCTCACCTCGGGAAGCCGAAGGGAGAGCCGAAGCCGGAATTATCTCTGGCACCCGTGGCAAAGCGTCTTTCCGAGCTTCTGGGACAGCCCGTTCTTTTTGCCAAGGATGACAATGTAGTAGGAGAGAATGCAAAGAAAGCCGTTTCCGAGATGAAGGAAGGGGATGTTGTTCTCTTAGAGAATACTCGTTATAGAGCGGAGGAGACCAAGAACGGAGAGGCCTTTTCCAAGGAGCTGGCTTCTCTTGCCGATGTTTTCGTAAATGATGCTTTCGGTACCGCACATAGAGCACACTGCTCCAATGTAGGGGTAACCGAGTTCATCGATGGACCTGCTGTGGTTGGTTACCTTATGGAAAAAGAAATCCGTTTCCTCGGCCAGGCGGTAGAGAATCCGGTTCGTCCCTTCGTGGCAATCCTAGGAGGAGCAAAGGTTTCCGACAAGCTTGCGGTAATCGATAATCTCTTAGAGAAGTGCAATACTTTGATTATCGGTGGAGGTATGGCGTTTACCTTCGTAAAGGCACAGGGCTACGAAATCGGAAAGTCTTTAGTGGATGACGAGAAGCTTCAGTATTGTAAGGATATGCTTGCTAAGGCAAAGGAAAAGGGCTGCGAGATTTTACTTCCTGTAGATGCGGTTTGCGCTTCTTCTTTCCCGGATCCGATTGATGACAAGAACCTTCCGGTTAAGACTGTGGAAATCAATGCTATTCCTGCAGACATGCTGGGACTGGATATTGGCCCGAAGAGCCAGGAGCTTTTTGCCAATGCGGTAAAGAGTGCTAAAACTGTTGTTTGGAACGGACCTATGGGTGTATTTGAGAACCCGGTTCTTGCACAGGGAACCATTGCGGTAGCAAAGGCTCTTGCAGAGACCGATGCAACAACCATCATCGGTGGCGGAGACAGTGCCGCAGCGGTAAATACCCTTGGCTTTGGAGATAAGATGACACACATTTCCACCGGTGGCGGTGCTTCTCTGGAATTCTTGGAAGGTAAGGAACTTCCGGGTGTTGCCGCTGCAAACAATAAGTAAGCGCCGGTCGGTAATAGTTTGTAAAAGACCATATTTGGTCTAAAACTGAAGTCTAAGTAAGTAAAATATAGTTTGGAGAATAAAATGAGAAAAAAAATTATTGCCGGAAACTGGAAGATGAATATGACTATCACGGAGGCGAAAGCTCTCTGTGATACCTTGATTCCGATTTCCAATACGGATGAGGTAGATGTGGTATTCTGCGTTCCCTCC
>CAUTEL010000254.1:0-2645 GCA_963537185.1 uncultured Oribacterium sp.
TGTTTACACAAAGGAGTGAAGTATGAGAATGAATTTAAAAACTTTTGAGATATTTGTAACATCCCTATTAATCGTTTCTTTAATCGGTATTTTATCCATTTTACCCGGAGTTCGTTATGTTTGTATTGTATTGGTTTTGGTTTCTCTGTTTCTGCTCTATGAGATTGATAGGGAATGGAAGAGAAGAAAAAAGAAAGCCATTTTTTATAAAAGAATGGAGAGGATTATATACAGAAGATTGAACGAAGAGTAGAAGACTGATCTGCTCCACCATTTATCTAAGAATACTAAAAAAGCTGCTCGTAGAAGAGCAGCTTTTTTCTTGCATAGTATTTCTTATTCAGCTGTAATAGCACCTGTGGGGCAGGGCTCTTCGCAAGCGCCACAATCGATGCAAGTATCCGGATCTACAACATACTTTGTTGGACCCTCAGAGATAGCTTCTACAGGACATACTGCTGCGCAAGCACCACAGCTAACGCACTCATCACTAACTACATGTGCCATGTTCATTCCTCCTTAAATAAATAGACCATATACTTTACTCCTAGTAAAGTTCCCTTAATTCTAATGCATTTCTGAAATATTGACAAGAATTTCTCGAATTTCTCATGTTCAAAAAAAGAAGCAGAATAGATCTAATCTATGTGGAGAGCTTATCGGGAAGGGACAGAATAAAAAATTTATATTTACCTTCCATTCCTTGGCTGATTGTATTGAAAGTAGATATACTAAAGCAAGCTCTAAAGCGAAAACATCGGGAAAAAGGATAGCCGAATAATCAGGAATCCAGTATACTAAGTCCTATGATTTTAAATGTATCCATGCTAAGTAAAGCATATGTAGGAAAAACTGTGCTGAAGGATGTATCATTTCATCTGGAAGATAAGGAAAAAGCGGCCATTGTAGGAGTCAACGGTTCCGGAAAAACAACCCTGCTCCGATGTATTCTGGGGATAGAGGAGGCAGATGAGGGGAGCATCGCATTTTCCAAAGAGAAGAAAATGGACTACCTGGCACAGCAACATGCCGATATAGAAACGGAAAATGAGGACTACGACACTCTTTCCGGGGGACAGAAGACAAGAAAGCGCCTCGAGGAAATCTTACAGGAGAAGCCCGATCTTCTGATTTTGGACGAGCCGACAAACCACTTGGATATTGGCTCTATTCAGTGGCTGGAAAAAGTCTTAAAGCGTTATGACGGGGCAGTGCTTCTTGTTTCCCATGACCGTTATTTCTTGGATAGGATTGTGACGAAGGTAATTGACCTAGAACGGGGAAAGGCCAGAATGTACCAAGGAAATTACAGCGCCTATGCGGAAAAAAAGAGACAGCTTCGAGAAGCCGAGTGGAAGGCCTTTCAAAACCAGCAGGCGGAGATTAAGCATCAGGAGGCCGTAATTGAGAAGCTGAAGCAATTTAATCGGGAGAAGAGCATTAAGCGCGCGGAATCTCGAGAGAAGATGCTTTTGAAGGTGGAAAGACTGGAGAAGCCTGAGGAACTCGAGAATGAGATGAAGCTTCTTTTTTCTCCAAGGGAAAGCTCCGGAAACGATGTCTTAATGGCGAAGGAGCTTGGGAAAAGCTATGACGGAAAAAGACTCTTTTCTCATGGAACTTTCTCCCTGCAAAAAGGTGAGCATGTAGCACTTATCGGAGATAACGGGACCGGAAAGACGACCTTACTGAAGATTTTGAACGGACTTATCCAGGCGGATGAGGGAGAATTTCGTTTAGGCTCGAAGGTGAAGATTGCTTACTACGACCAGGAGCATGCCGTGCTTCACATGGAAAAGACGCTCTTTGATGAAATTCAAGATACTTACCCGGATATGAATAATACGAAGGTGCGAAATGTCCTTGCCGCATTTCTCTTTACGGGAGACGATGTGTATAAGCGCATTCAAGACCTTTCCGGAGGAGAGCAGGGCAGGGTGAGCCTTGCGAAACTCATGCTTTCCGATGCGAATTTCCTCATCTTGGATGAGCCGACAAACCACTTGGATATTCAGGGGAAGGAAGTTTTAGAGGAAGCGATTCGAAACTATGAGGGAACCGTCCTCTATGTTTCTCATGACCGTTATTTTATCAATAAAACGGCAACGAGAATTATAGAGCTCTTTTCTAACCGTTTTGACAATTACATCGGAAATTACGATTATTATATCGAAAAGAAGGAAGATGTTCGTGCCTACGGAGAGTTGCAGCAAAAAGATAAGATACCGATAGAAGCCATTGATCCGGAAACACTGCAAAGACTGGAAGAAAAGGAAAGCAAGAGGCTCGACTGGGAAAACCAAAAGGAGCTCTCCGCAAAGAGAAGAAAGTGGCAGAATGCCCTGCAAAAGGCGGAAGAGAAGATTGCGGAGTTAGAAGAGAGAAAAGAAGCGCTCACTGCCTCTATGGAAGAAGTCGGATCCGATGTCGGGCGCCTCATGGAAATCCATAGAGAGCAGGAAGCAATAGAAAAAGAGCTGGAAGAAAAATACGCACTATGGGAGGAGAGCTCGTTGGAGCTTGAAAATTTAGAGTAACAGAATAAAGTATAGTAAAAGGATATTGGAACAGGGGCACGCTCTCGCTAACTTCGCCTGACTGAGCATGGGCTCGGTAGCCCATTGCTCACTTTGCTTCGCAAAGCA
>CAUTEL010000255.1:0-2612 GCA_963537185.1 uncultured Oribacterium sp.
AATAAGTACGGAGCATTTCGGTTTTGTACTGAGTATTTTTGTTTTTTTACTTTCTGTGGAAATTAAAGCGAGATTTAAATCGGAGCTCCTTAATCCGCTATTATTGTCTACAATTATCATTATTGCTATTCTTCTCGTTTTTCGGATTCCCTATCAAAGCTACAGGAAGGGTGCTGACCTTTTAAATTACTTTTTGACACCGGCTACGGTATGTCTTGCTATTCCGCTCTATAAGCAATTTTCTTTATTGAAAAATAACTTTAAAGCTGTATTTTGCAGTGTTCTGTTCGGTACCTTAAGCTCTATTGTAAGTATCTTTCTTCTTAGTCTGATCTTTCATCTTTCATCCGAACATATTTCCACCCTTTTACCGAAGTCTATTACTACCGCAATCGGAATAGGCGTTTCGGAAAGTACCGGAGGATATGTGAACCTAACTGTTGCGGCAATTGTGCTTACCGGTATATTGGGAGGGATTTTATCCGATTTAGTATTCCGTATTTTTCCGATACATCATCCAATTGCAAAAGGACTTGCTCTTGGTACCAGTGCACATGCAATAGGTACTGCAAAGGCTCTGGAAATCGGAGAGGTGGAAGGGGCAATGTCTTCTTTGGCCATTGTTCTTGCAGGTATTCTTACCGTAATTATTGTACCTATAGTCTGTGCCGTATTCTTATAATTTGTAAGAAAAAAGTCGAAGATTTGCTCTCTTCATCTGCTAAAATAGCAGAAAGAAAAGAGGAGATTATGAATAAAAATACGAAATTACTGCTTGTACTGCTTCTATCATCCTTGTTTTTTTCGGGCTTAAGTTTTGCTGACGGTCCGGATTTGGACGACCATGAAATTGTTCTTTCCGGCCCGGGAATGTTTCTTGGGGGGGATTCTCTATTAGAGACAAATTCGAATATTACCTCTTCCAGTAATATTTCCGCTGAGTCTGTGCCGCTTCTTTCAGGATATGCCTTTTCGGACCATCGAGTTTACGGCTATAATGAAATGTCGGAGGATCTTAGAAAGCTGAAGGCTACTTATCCGGCTCTGTATATGGACTCTTTGGGAAAAACCATAGATGGACGAGAACTTTATCATCTTGTAGTCGGAAACCCTTCTGCGTCGAAAAAGATACTGGTTCATGGAAGTATTCATGCTCGGGAGTATATTGTCACGAAGCTGGTTATGCGAGAACTTTCCTCTCTTTTAGAAATGGAAAAGAATAACTCGATATACAAAGGAAAGTCAGTGAAGGAGCTTCTTAAAAATAGCTGCATACATTTTGTTCCTATGGCGAATCCTGACGGGGTTTCCCTTGTGCAAGACGGAATTAACGGAATAGGCTCAGAGGAGCTTAGAGCTGCAGTACTGGAGATGGCCAAGAAAGAAAATGTGACGAATTTATCCTCCTATTTTCGTTTATGGAAAAACAATTTACGGGGAGTAAATTTAAACAAAAATTTCGATGCCAACTGGAATCAAACAGTAGATAAAAAGGGCTATCCCTCTAAAGATGAGTATAAGGGAAGTTTTGCAGAGTCGGAGATTGAATCAAAGGCTCTTGCCGATTTACACAGAAAGGAGAATTTTACCTCTACCATAAGTTATCATACGCAAGGGGAAGTGATTTACTGGTACTTTGGGGAAGGGAGCTATGTGGAAGAGGCAAGAAAGCTTGCGAGAACGGTAAGCAGTAATTCCGGCTATACCATAGTGAATTCCTACAGTGAAAATTATGCCGGCGGTTTCAAGGATTTTATGGAGAGAAAATTTAATGTGCCTTCTGTGACTGTGGAATGCGGAAGAGGAACGAGTCCTGTTCCGGAAGAGCAGATTGATAAGATCTGGAAAGGACAAAGAGGCGTTTTACCGGACCTTTTGTGGGAATCGTAGGAGGATAAACATGGCAAAAGAAATATGGAGAGCGGGAAATATGCTCTATCCGGTACCTGCAGTACTGGTAAGCTGTCAGAATAAGGCAGGGGAGAGCAACTTGATTACCATTGCCTGGGCAGGCACGGTTTGCTCCGATCCTCCTATGCTTTCCATTTCTATACGAAAAAATCGATTTTCCCATGCCATGCTTATGGAAACAGGAGAATTTGTGGTGAATCTTCCTACGGAAGCTATGGTTAAGGAACTGGATAAAGCCGGAGTGATTTCAGGGAAAAATACCAATAAGTGGGAGCTTCTCCATTTGCATTCGGAAAAGGGACGGTCTGTAAATGTCCCTCTGGTTTCGGAATGTCCTGTAAATATTGAATGTAAGGTAGAACAGGTTTTGGAGCTTGGAAGTCACGATTTATTTTTAGGAAGAGTTTTGGCTGTACATGTAGATAGTGGTCTCTTGGATTCTAAGGGACGCCTACAGCTTGAAAAAGCAAAGCTGCTAGCCTATTCCCACGGACAATATTTTTCTTTGGGGAAATGTATGGGGAGCTTCGGTTTTTCCGTACGAAAGAAAAAATAAGAAAGAGTTTAAGCGTTTTGTGAAAGCTGCTTCTTGTGAACAAGATATTGCAAGCTTTGCGAGTAATCTCTGTTATGAATAAATGCCGGTACAAACGAAAAGGGTAGCGGCATTTTTTCATATAAATAAATACATAGATTATTTA
>CAUTEL010000256.1:0-2595 GCA_963537185.1 uncultured Oribacterium sp.
CCTATACTCAACATCTTCTATTATATTCTTATTTCTATATTTTCTCTTCCTGTCAACCGTTTGATCATCAACCCAATATGCATCAAGCTGATCTTTAAGAGTCCAAAGCACGAAAATCCATAAAAGTATATCATCCATGATGCCGAACACCGGTATTACTATAGGGATCAAGTCTATCGGCATACAAAGGTAAGCTATGGCTAAAACGATCAGACCTTTTTTCCACTTGGATACATTTTTGTCCCTCATTAAGTATTTTATAGATTTTATTCGTCTGATTAAGATCCTGAAACTCAAAAAATTCATTTCCGTATACCTCAATCCCTCTCAGATAAGTTCCTCAAGAATTTCCCACAGTTCCTCATATCCTGTTTTTTTAAGCGATGATACAGCTATTACCTTGTCCTCCGGAGCCATCTTAAGGGTTTTCCTTATGATGGCAATATTCTTGGCAAGCTCATTTCTTGAAATCTTATCCGACTTTGTCGCCACAACAATTCCGTCCATTCCGTAATATTTAAGCCATTCATACATTTGTACATCCTGTTTCGACGGTTCATGTCTCGAATCCACCAACTGGACCACTTTAACAAGCTCGGACCTGCTTGCAAGATACTTTTCTACCATCGGTCCCCACTGCTGTGAAACAGACTTTGAAACCTTTGCATATCCATATCCGGGTAGATCGACAATCCTGAAACGGTCATTTATAACATAGAAATTTATCGTTCTGGTCTTCCCCGGACTCTGACTGACTCTTGCAAGTTTTTTTCTGTTTACCAGAGTATTGAACAGTGAAGATTTTCCTACATTCGATCTTCCTGCAAACGCTATCTCAGGAAGCCCGTCACAAGGATACTGATCGGGTTTGACTGCAACCCTGTCCAATTCCGCATACTTAACTTTCATAGCAAAACCCCTTCAGCTTTCCAAAGCCTCTCCTATTACCTCTTCAGCCTTATCAACAAGTACAAACTCCAGCTTTTTTTTGACATTTAAAGGAATTTCCTCAATATCTTTTTCATTTTCTTTAGGCAGTAAAATTTTATTTATTCCTGCCCTGTGAGCGGCAAGCACCTTCTCTCTTATTCCCCCTACCGGGAGAACTTTACCTCTGAGCGTTATCTCTCCCGTCATGGCAACATTGCTTTTCACCGGCTTGTTAAGTAAAGCGGATGTTATAGACGTAAACATCGTAACGCCGGCAGAAGGTCCGTCTTTCGGTGTCGCTCCCTCGGGAACATGGATATGTATATCCTTATTTTTATAAAACTCCCCCGTTATCCCTAAGTTTTCCGCCTTGCTTCTTATATAACTGTAAGCGGTTTTTGCAGATTCCTGCATGACGTCTCCCAGCTGTCCCGTAAGTACAAGCTTACCGCTTCCCGGAACAACTCCCGTTTCAACAAACAGTGTATCTCCGCCTACGGCGGTCCATGCCAAACCTGTAACTACACCCGTTTGGTTTTCTCTCTCAATCTTGTCATAGAAATATTTTTTCTTTCCTATGTATTTTTCGAGATTACTCTGCGTAAATCTTACTTTGCCGCTGCTTTTTTCCGCAATCTTTCTCGCACTCTTTCTGCAAAGGTTTGCAATTTCTCTCCCAAGATTTCTAACACCCGACTCTCTTGTGTAATAATTTATCAAATCTCGAATAACAGGCTCGGATATACTGACTTGCGAGTTTTTTAAACCGTGTGCCTTCACTTGTTTTTCAACTAAATATCTCTCCGCTATCTTCACCTTTTCTTCTTCTGTATATCCCGGAACCTCTATGAGTTCCATCCTGTCAAGGAGCGGACCCGGTATGGTATCCACAGTGTTTGCGGTAGTTATAAACATAACCTTTGACAGATCGAAAGGTACCTCAAGATAGTGATCCGTAAAATCTTTATTCTGTTCGGGATCCAAAACTTCAAGGAGTGCGGATGCGGGATCTCCTTTAAAATCGGAGCCGAGTTTGTCCACTTCGTCAAACAAAAATACCGGATTATTGGTTCCGACATCGTTTATTGCAGAAATTATCCTTCCCGGAATAGCCCCTACATAAGTTCTTCTATGTCCTCTGATCTCCGCTTCATCTCTGACTCCGCCGAGTGACATTCTCACAAATTCTCTTCCCGTCGCTCTCGCTATAGATTTAGCTATTGAAGTTTTTCCTACTCCCGGCGGTCCGACAAGGCATATTATAGGGCCGTTAAGTTTTTTTGAAAGCTTAACGACTGAAAGATATTCCAAAATTCTTTCCTTAACTTTTTCAAGCCCGTAATGATCTTCATTCAGAATTTTTTCAGCTTTTTTAATGTCGGAATTCGTCTTTGACGAATTTCTCCAAGGCAAATCAATCACGGTTTCTATATATGTTCTTACTACTGTACTTTCCGCAGAAGCAGGCTGCATTCTTTCGAGACGTTTCAGTTCTTTTCTGATTTTTTCATCTACTTTTTTGTCAAGCTTGAGCTTATCCAACCTTTCAATCCATTTAACAGTTTCATTCTCAATATCTTCACTTATTCCCAGTTCTTCGTTTATAGCCTTGAGCTGTTCATGCAGATAAAACTCTCTTTGATTTTTATTGATCTGTTCCTTTAC
>CAUTEL010000257.1:0-2594 GCA_963537185.1 uncultured Oribacterium sp.
ATATATCCCAATACAGAATTACAATAGTGTTTCCTGTAAAATCAGTCCGCAGTCACTCTTGTTCCCTTATGCTCTCCAAGTAATGCCTTAAAGATGCCGTCCTCTTCTTCTAAAGAAAATACGGACATCGAGAGCCTGTTCTCAAGGCAAAGGATGGATGCGGAAAGGTCTATCACCTGTAGACGTTTTTCCACAACCTCTTCAATACTTAATGTATCGTATTTCTTTGCATCCGGGAACTTCTTCGGATCCTTGTCATAGACCCCGTCAATGGCTTTTGCAAGAAGAATCTCCTTACATGTGAGCTCCAGCGCGCGAAGCACAACCCCCGTGTCGGTAGAAAAATAGGGATGCCCCGTACCGCAGGCACAGAAAATAACCTCTCCGTTTTTTAATGCCTTGTTGGCTTCGTCCTTGGAAAAAACTTCACTCATATCGGATATGGAAAAAGAAGACATAATTCTGGTCTTCATTCCCGAAAGCCGGAAAATTTCCGATACATAGATACAGTTCATGAGCGTCGCAAGGATTCCCACCTGATCAGCTTTATAACGATCCACCTGCTCCGACTGTCTTCCTCTCCAGAAGTTTCCTCCACCGATTACGATTGCTACTTCAATACCCCTGTCTACCGCTCTCTTTACCTGATCCGCTACCTTAAAAATAACATCATCAGAAAATCCGAAATGCTTTTCTCCGGCTAGGGCTTCTCCGGAAAGTTTCAACATGACTCTTCTTTTTTCCATAATATTCCCCTCTTTCTAATGCCCTAGTTTACCATACAAAAAAAGGCTCGGCAATTCTTCCGAGCCTTTTTCGTTATAAAAGAAAACTTAAGTTTTACCTTTAGATTTAGACAAAGATTACTCTGCCAATGTACCGTACATAAAGTAATAATATCCTGTCGGAGAATACCATACATTCTCTAACTTCGGACTCTTCAGATAGAACTCACTGTAGTAAGCAACAGGGGCCATACCGTAGTCCTTTAGAAGAACCTGCTCAGCCTGATGAAGATAATCATAGTGCTTCTCTACATCCGCTGTTTTTCTAGCCTCATCCACGAGCTTATCAAACTCGGGATTGCTGTATTTTCCGTCATTGTTACCATTGTTGGTTTCAAAGAGGTTAATGATGTTGGAAGGATCATCATAGTCCATAACCCAACCGTTACGAGCTACGTCGAAGTTTCCGTTACGACGATTTGCTGTTACCGTCTTCCACTCCTGGATATCGATGGTCATCGTTAAGCCCATCTGCTTCCATACATCCTGCAAGTATTCTGCTACAGCCTTGTGGTATCCGGTATCGTTAGTAAGATATGCAAACTGCGGGAAACCCTCTCCGTTCGGATATCCGGCTTCAGCAAGAAGCTCTTTAGCCCTTTCAAAGTTTGCTTCATACTCGTCATTCTTAAAGAAATCACCGTACTTTTCCTTGGTAACATCTTCAAACTTGGAATCCTTAGCTGCATCGCTGATTCCTGGACCGACAAGGTTTGTTGCCGGGCTATAGGTTCCCTGCATGATGGTATTTGCAACATAGTTTCTGTCGATAGCCAGAGAAAGTGCCTCTCTAACCTTTGCATTGTCAAAGGGAGCTTTTTGTGTATTAAAGGAAACATAATAGGTTCCCATCATAGGATCTACATGAAAATCCTCTTTTCCAATTAAGTTTGGAATTTCCTCGGAGGGAATAGCCTTGGCGAGAAGGAGCTCTCCCTGTGTGTAAGCGGTGTAAGCCGCATTATCATCGGAAATCAGGTGGAATACGATGGTATCGAAAGTGATGTTTGCTGCGTCATAGTAGTAGTCATTCTTTTCGAAGGTAATGTGATCTCCGTCCACATATTCCGTCATCTTGTAAGGACCACTTGTAATATAGGTTTCCGGCTTAGTAGACCACTCGTCACCATTTGCTTCTACAGTCACATTCTGTACCGGGGAAGTGGAAATAAAGGAAGCAATCTTATCAAAATAAGTGCAGGGACTGCTTAATTTCACAACAAAGGTATTGCTATCCGGTGCAGAAACTGCTAAAGCATCCAAATCACCGTTTGCCGCTTCATCATAGCCTTCAATCATACTTAATAAATCATAACCGTAAGGAGCAGCAAGTGCAGGATCTGCCAGTCTTTTCCAGCTGTAAACAAAGTCTTCCGCTGTTAAATCAGAGCCATCAGACCACTTTAAGTCCGGACGAAGGTGGAATGTCCAGGTTAAGCCATCTTCAGAAGTCTCCCATGTCTCAGCCAGACCGGCTACAATGTTTTGATTTTTATCTACACTAAGTAGCCCCGTAAAAGCATGAAGAATCATGTTAGCTGCATCTGCAGCAGAGTTTAAAGCCGGATCCATGGTCTCAGGAGAAGAGCCTACCTGCACATCAATCGCTCCCCCTGCTGAAGTCTTATCCGCAGTCATCTCATTTGCCGCTTCACTGCCCTTTTGTGCGTTGTCCGTTGTCTTTGCTCCACCGCAGGCCGTAAGCAAAGCTGCGGCAAGAAGCATAGCGCTCATCAATTTCGTTTTCTTCATAAACCCTCCTTTTCTGTATAAAAACTATCATTAGATAGTAAGTAACATTAATTTAAT
>CAUTEL010000258.1:0-2582 GCA_963537185.1 uncultured Oribacterium sp.
AAATACCGACCTCCAATTGTTAGAATTTTAGGTCTAACTTTTGGGGGTCGGTACAAAATGGGCCGGTGGTTTTTTCTTAATGAGTATCGCTTACAAAGCGTGAGGTATCTCGTTATGAATAAGTACTCTCGCGCGAAGAGTGCGATAGTGCACCTTGCCTTTTCTTATACTTCGTGTTCAAGTACCTGGAACTTGGAAACAAGTTCATGCATGATATTTGCCTGTCCGGAAAGCTCTTCCGATGCTGCAGCAGATTCTTCCGCGGTTGCGGAGTTTGTCTGGACAACGGAAGAAATCTGATCCACGCCGATTGTGAGTTGCTGTAAGCCTTCCGACTCCTCTTCAGAGGCTTTAGATATCTTACCAATGATTTCGGAAATGTCTTTTGCCTTACTCTTTACAAGCTCCATGGACTCTACAGTCTCACTACTGATTCTTGCACCCTTGGCAACGGCATCAATGGTTTCTTCAATTAAACTGCTTGTATTTTGAGCCGCTTTAGCAGACTTTTGAGCCAGGTTTCCGACCTCATCCGCTACTACGGCAAAGCCTTTTCCTGCTGCACCGGCTCTTGCTGCCTCAATAGCTGCATTTAAAGAGAGAATATTGGTTTGGAAAGCAATGTCATCAATCGTTTTGATAATCTTACTGATTTCATTGGATTTTTCCGTGATTTCTCGCATGGCTTCCGACATTTCTTCCATTTTCTTATTACTTTCTTCGACCGCCTCGCCGGCTTCTATGCTTAAGCGGTTTGCATCCATGGACTGCTCGGCCGTTCCCTTGATTTTTACAGAGATATCGTTCATGGTTGCACCAAGCTCCTGAATTGAAGATGCTTGTTCGGTAGAGCCCTGTGAAAGTGCCTGTGCACCATTGGAAACCTGTTCTGCCCCGGCATTGACCTCCTCGGCAGAGTGCTTGATTTCCGTCATCGTACGGGACAAATCCTTTGTGATTTCCCTTAGGCTAATAAGAATCGGTCTATAATCACCGGGATAATTTGTTTCATCGGATAAATCTACCCGGAAATTTCCTTGAGAAACTGCACCTAATTTTTCTCCTAAATCGCCAATAATACCTTTGACCCTGATAGTGACATTTTTCAGAGACTTTGCCAGATCGCCAATCTCATCATCTTTTGTATATCTTGACTCTATATTAAAGTCACCGCTTGAAAGCTTGTCTCCGGCAATAGCCATCATCTTTAAAGGTGCCAAGGTTTTCTTTACGAAGAAGTAAGTAGAAGCGATAAGGAGAAGCACACCGGAGAGGCCGATTATTACGGAAGTCAGAATCAACTTTTTGGTTACACGCTGATAATCGGCATCAGCGATACTCATTAAGCTCCACCATGTTGTGTTTCCAAATTGGGTTGGTGCAAAATAAAGTCTTCTTTTTCCACCTGAACTATTTTTAGCTACGGTATGGAAGGGCTTTCCTTCCTTCATTTTTTCCGTGATACGACTAAGGTCTTCCTTGGCAGCTGCATCAGCTAAATTTTTTCCTTTTAAGGCTTCATTGGATGCATAGAGGAAATTTCCTTCGTTGTCCAGAACAGAGGTAAAGAGACTAGGGAAACGGGAATCCTCATGCTTTAAGACATTAAAGGCCGCTAAATCAAGTTCAATGCTTACAACACCCTTAAAATCATTATCTGCCACAATAGGATCAGAGATTGTAACAACCGTCTTAGAAGGATCCTCTTCAGGATTATATGCAGAGGTGATGGTGGTCTTTAAACTGCTTTTAGCATCGGTGTAGTAGCTTTGATCCTTATAGTAGTCATAGGCATAGTTTAAAATATCACGAGTCTGTACACTCTTAAAAGTCATGTAGGGGGCATAGTCCGTAACGCCCTCAATAACCTTTCCCGGCTCATAAAAATAGCCGACTCCGGTTATATTGGGGTTTGTTTTTATGGTTGCATACATGGCATCCATCATGACTACCTCAACATTGTAGCGGCTGGCGGGAACTGCCCGGTCTACAATTCGAGAACGAAAGGTGGTACCGGACATTTGCGTAACATGCTGCTTTGTTAGTTTATCCTCTTTTTTTAGATTGATGGTCCAAGGGTTCCCCGGAACTCCCCCGATTTCATCATTTTGTCCCCATACAAAGCTGATGGACTCTTTCATGCTTCCGGAAAGAGTAGTAATCTGTCCGAGAATTTCATTAGTGCTCTCTCCTGTCAGGGAAAGAAGATCGTCCATATTCTTGTCCAAATTCTTCTTTGTGGATTGGCTTCCCAAATTAACTATGGCATAGCTTAATACGAGAATAATTAGAAAGCCCAGAGTGCCCAAAATAAGAGATAAGCGAGTACTTAAGCTTGTTTTCTTCGCTTTCTTTAGCTTTGGCGTTGTTTTCGCGTCCTTCGTTTTCATAGTGCATTCCTTCCTTGTTTTTTCTTTTTCCGGGGTAACCTTTTTCTCCTATATTACCCTTTTGAATGAGATAATTTTGCTACGTACAATATGTCTAAGGATTTTTCGGCGATTTTATTTTGATGTATAAATAAAATAGTAAATAAAGTTAAACTTTTATCAAAAGAGATATCAGGCTTGGCGGTATTACTT
>CAUTEL010000259.1:0-2576 GCA_963537185.1 uncultured Oribacterium sp.
TTTGATTGACCCGAGAATTTCACTTTGGAAGAAGGAAGGATAAGAAAATGCAAGCTAACAGAGGTAAAGCCTTTATTAACAGAATTCTAAGCCATCCCCATAGAGTTTTAGCCAGTATTTTTTTGATAGGCTTCAGTATTTTAGCCATAGTATTACCTCTTCTTCCCTTGGATCCGGAGGGCTTGGATGTGATTCATAGTCTGGCAAAACCTTCTCTGCAACATTTTTTCGGGACGGATGAGGTAGGGAGAGACTATTTTGCCAGAGTTCTTTACGGGGGAAGAGTTTCACTTATGGTCGGTTTTTTGTCTATGGCGATGAGTATCGGTCTGGGTGTAATGATTGGGCTTCTTTCCGGATATTTCGGGGGAGTGGTGGATTTCTTCTTCATGCGCCTTGTAGACGTTCTTTCCTCCATTCCCTGGATGATATTGGTAATGGTTTTCGGTATGGTTTTCGGAAGAGGTCTGTTTTCTCTTGTTATGGTCATCGGCTTATTAAGCTGGATGGAAACAGCAAGAATCATTCGAGGAGAAGTCTTAAGCCTAAAGGAGCGGGAATATGTTCTCTATGCACGCTTTCTGGGAATTTTTCCATTGCGTATCCTTTTTAGCCATATTTTTCCCGGAATTCTTCCTACCATTATTACGGCATCCACAGCGGCTATCGCGTCCTCCATCATGGTGGAGAGCGCATTAAGCTTTTTGGGACGAGGAGTTACCGCTCCTATGTCCAGCTGGGGGAGTCTTTTACAGAATGCCCAGAAATTCCTGCAAAAAGCACCCCACATGGCTATTCTTCCGGGAATTTTGATTATTATTACGGTTTTGTCTTTCCATCAATGGGGCGAGGCCCTTAGGGAATCGCTTCTCTTAGAAAGGGAGTAGAAGATGCTTTTGGAAATTGAAGATTTGCAGGTGGAAATACCCTATGGGAAAATGAAGGTCTATCCGGTTTCCGGCGTCAGCTTTTCTCTGGAGGAGGGAGAAGTTTTGGGAATCATCGGGGAGTCCGGAAGCGGAAAATCCATGGCCATGAAGGCGATTATGGGATTACTGCCGGAAAAAGCAAAAGTTTCTGCCCGGAAGCTTCTTTTTCAAGAATTGGATTTACGAAATTTGACGGAAAAAGAATACTTGCCCCTACGGGGGAGCTGTATGGCTATGATTTTTCAAGATCCCATGACTGCGCTGAACCCCTTGATTCCCATCGGAGAACAGCTGAGAGAGATTTTTGAAAGACAAAGGAAGAAAAATGGAAGCTCTGTCAGGACTAAAGATAAGGAAGCATTTTCCGGCATGGATGCTCCGATACAGCCTTTGACAGCTGGCAATTCTTCCGGGGCATTTTTAGGAATCAAGGATTCAAAAAAGGATTCCAAAGAAAAAGCGATTGCTTTACTTGCTTCCGTAGGGATTCCCAATCCGGAGGAAAAATATAAGCAATATCCCCATGAGTTTTCCGGCGGTATGCGGCAAAGGGTTTTGATTGCCATGGCCTTATCCTGCTCTCCGGCTCTGCTGATTGCGGATGAGCCTACCACTGCTTTGGATGTTACCTTGCAGGCCCAGATTTTAGACCTTCTTTTGGAAGGGGTAAAAGCGAGAAGCACAAGCTTGATTTTGATTAGTCATGATCTTTCTTTGGTAAAGGAACGCTGCAAACGCATTCTGATTTTATATGGAGGGAAGGTGATGGAGGAGGGAAGGGTGGAAGAGATTTTTCAAGAGCCCAAGCATCCCTATACCAAAGCCCTTTTAGCGGCAATCCCCAGTATGGAAAAAGATAAGGAGGAAGCACTGGTAGCTATCGAGGGAAATCCCCCTTCGATTTTAAAGGAATTTACCCTTTGCCCCTTTTATGAAAGGTGCAAGGAAAGAGTGGACGCCTGTCAGGCAGCCCTGCCGGAGGAAGCAAGGATTTCCGAAACGCATAGGGTATTCTGTCACAAGCTTTCTTCCGGAGGGAAAGCGTAAAATAATTTTATTATGATGTGAAGATTAAGGTGAAAAAATGAAAGAAAAGGAGCGGATTCTTTCTGCCAGAGGAATAGAAAAGATATTTTATCAAAGGGACTTTTGGGGAAGAAAAAAGATTGCTACCCATGCGGTACAGGAGGTGGACCTGGACCTGTATAAGGGAGAATGCTACGGTTTGGTGGGGGAATCGGGCTGTGGAAAAAGTACCCTTGGTCGTTGCCTCTTGGGTCTTTTAAAGAGAACTGAGGGAGAAGTTTATTTTCATGGAAAGGAAGTTAGAAAGGATGACCAAAGGGCCATACGGAAAATGCAGGATAAAATGCAGATTATCTTTCAGGATCCCTATTCTTCCTTAAATCCCCACTGGACGGTGGAAGAAATTCTGCGAGAGCCTTTGAGAACTTTAAGGCTTAGTCGGATAGAAGAGGAGGGGAGGATTCGAAAGGCTTTGGAAAGAGTGTCTTTAGCGGAAGCGGATAGAAGAAAAATGCCCTATGCCTTTTCCGGCGGACAGAGACAAAGAATCGGAATCGCCAGAGCCTTGATTGTAGAACCGGAAATTATCCTTTGCGATGAGCCGATCTCCGCCTTGGATGT
>CAUTEL010000260.1:0-2569 GCA_963537185.1 uncultured Oribacterium sp.
ATAGAAACAGACTATACCTCACGCATAATTCAATATTTTTACCTATTCCTCTCTGCACTTTATTTCCTTCAAAAGAGCTCTTTGTCAAACGGAATAGCGCTTTCTTTTCTAATATACTTCTTCCATTGCCGCCTGTACAATAAAGCGCTGATCTCCTCCGCTGGGTCCGGAACAGGTGGAAAGCGTAATTAAATTTGGACGAGCAGCAAAATCAATTGCTCCCTCCGGATAGTTCCGGTAGGAAGAAAGTCTCTTCACCAGGCGGAGATAACGGTCATAGCCATCTTCGCCCTCAAAATCGTCATAAATTTCACTTGAGGTATTGGTCAGGTAATAGGTAAAGATCCTGTAGCGGAAAATCCCATCCGGTCTGCAGAGGAAAATATAGGGATTAGAATTTGCCAAATCTCCGTTTCGTAAAAAGTCCTTCAGCTTCCCGAACATCGTACCGTTCTTCATATTGTGTCCAAAAATAAAGGTATTGTTGTGATCATATGAGCCCTTGGCGTTGCAGTCCAGAAAAATAGAACCGGAAAAATTACTCTTGCCCTCAAAGGTCCTGTGCAAATAATCTTCATTATCCTTACTGCTTACCACAGGATAACTGATTTCGAGTGCCGGGATATAGATTACAGCAGTAAAATCTCCATTAATTTTCTTTAAGGCATCATAATCAATCTGAAAGCCGGGATGAGCGATATCCACAGGCTCAGAAGCTTCTGTTGATTCTTCGGCTTCCTCTCCCCCCTCCGCCTTCGTTTCTTCTACCGTTTTCTTTTCCTCCACAGTTTCCTGCTGTACCACGATATGCTCCTCCAGCGCCGCATACTCGTCCTTTGCCGCTTTATATTCCAGAAAGTCGCGAAGAAATAATCCTCCGAAAACCATCATAGAAATAAACAAAAATGTAGGAATTAGATAGTGAACAAGGCCTTGTTTCTTTCTCTTGTAGGACCTGCTCTCCTTTTGTTTCTTTCTCTCTTCTAAATTCATTTCTTCCATTTTCTTTTCTTCCATTTTTCTCTCCTCTACTCTATTGTCTAAGCGGGAATGCTTAAGCAAAATCAAGCTCTTACTGCTTTTCAGGCTTGCTTCTCCAATAAACACACACATTCGCAGTTATTAGTCCTCGGAAAGAGGTCAACAGCACACAACTTCCGCACTCTATACCCTGCATTTTGCAGGGCTTCCAAGTCCCTTGCTAAACTCTTCGGCTTACATGCAACATATATTAAGCGATTTACGCCATATCGAATAATTAAATCCAGCGCTTTTTTATGCATACCGTCTCTGGGAGGATCCACAATAATAAAATCCGGGATTGGCAGAGTCTGCTTCGCATTTTCTTCAAGTTTTTTTATTCCTTCAGTTCCCTTTACCGCATCAACAGCTTTTCGCTCCTTGGTTGTCTTAGAGTCTTCATGCATTGTGTTTTGAGCTGCACTTTGTTCTAAAACCTTCAGTACATCTCCTGCAATAAAGTGACAGTTCTCTATGCCGTTTTCCTTTGCATTTTCCTTAGCAGACTCCACCGCCTCCTCAATAATTTCCACACCATAGGCTTCTCTTGCCACCTTACTCATAAGCTGGGTAATCGTACCCGTCCCGGAGTAAAGATCAAAAATGAGGGGCTTACGCTCCGCCGTAGCGGAAAGATCGGCATAGTCACGAATCTTCTCATACAATTTTTCCGCTCCGAGACTATTTGTCTGAAAAAAAGAAAACGGCGTAATCTTAAAGTTCAGTCCTAGAAGCTCCTCATAGAAATAGTCCTTTCCATAAAGGATCTCCGTCCCTTGATTCACCACAGCATCCGCAAGACTCTCATTTTTCGTATGAAGAATTCCCGCAAAACGGCCTTCCAGCCTCCCTTCTCTTTCTAGACTGAGTAAACTTTCGCACCAGCCTTTTAAAAGAATTTCTTGCTCCGAAAACGACTTTTCCGTGAATAAATTATGCACTAAAGATACAAGAATTTCTTCCGTCTTTTCTCCTCTTCGAATAAGCAAATGTCGGAGATAACCCTCATGGCTTTTTTTATGAAAATAAGATATACCTTTCTCCTGAAAATACTCTCTCGTAGCAAGTAAAATCTTTCCCATATCCCCATTGGGAAGACGACAGTCTTCCGTATTCAAAATATTAAAAAAACTGCGTTTTTGGTGAAGGCCTAAGCAGAGTGGTCCATCCTTTTCCTGATCCCCAAAGGAGAATTCCATTTTATTGCGATATGCCTCGTTTTTAGGAGACGGGATAATGCCTTCAAAATAAAAATCTCCTATTACAAGAGGCGAAAAGAGAGCCTTGATTTCCTCCTCTTTTATCTTTAATTCTTCTTCATAGGAAATTTCCTGATAAAAACATCCCCCACACCGATCTTGATTACTCCCCCACTCCATTCCTTCTCCTTTTGATAAAAGCCAAATATATTCTCTTCATCTAAGCTAATTCGGCAATATACCTTTCTATGAAAAACAGCTGTATTGTACTATAGGGGTAAAGCAAAGAAAAGTCTATCGAAAAACGAAGGAGACAAGCTGCCTCCTTCGTTCTTTTCTTCATAACGAGC
>CAUTEL010000261.1:0-2538 GCA_963537185.1 uncultured Oribacterium sp.
CCCTCATCACCGGAAAGATTTCTATGAAAGATACCGTGGAACGGACAATGCTTGATAAACTCCGGTCTTTGAGAAGCTTCCATATCTCGGTAAGGTCGTATTCTTTTACGAAAGCTTCCATTAATCCAGTCTACAAGCATTTTATTTGCTCGATAATTCTCATTCAGATAAAGCACATGGACATTCCGTTTCTTTTCCATCTGCCTCTTCATATCAAAAAAAACCTGCCTTGCCTCTTCCTCCTCCTGATAAATGGTCTGTCTCGGATCGCCCACCATAAACAGGCAGTTATGCCGCATCTTTCCCTTTTTATCCGTAGCCAGACTGAGAAGAATATTTAACTGAGTACGATTTAAGTCCTGTAGTTCATCCGCATATATTTTTGTAAAGTCTCTCCGCAGATTTTGTAGAAGAGATTTGTTTTTCTGTAAAAGGGTATAGCAACGCTCCTCCAATAGAGGTATCTCCTCCTCTACAGCTGCTAGTTGCTTTATCCGCTCCGTTTCCCGTAATTTTCTATCCTCTTCCATCACCCAAAGACAAAAGCTGTTAAAGGTCATAATATGCATTCTGTCTATGCCGTGCAGCTTCTTCTTCAGCCTGTGGCTATCTTCTTTATTGATTGCAATTTCTCTATACAAATGTTTTTTTATCTTTTGCTTAAATTCCTGAACCGCTTCCTCCGTAAAGGCAATAATAAGAAAATGGGAAAGCCTCTCTCCTCCCATGATTTGATTCAGTATTCTTTTCGAAAGAAGGGTGGTCTTTCCCGTTCCCGGGCCGGCAACAATAAAGAGATTATCCTCCGCTTCCCGGATATACTCTCTCTTTCTCCGCTCAGTCCAAAATCTCTTCTTTTTCTCCATACTACCCTCTGTTTGAAAAAAACAGGGCATCGCAAAAGCAATCCCCTGTTATCTGACTATTCCGACTTGGTAGCTAAGTGAAGTCCCATGCTGTCCAGCTTATTTAAAATCTCGTCCAAAGACTTTCTTCCCATATTTCTTACCTTCATCAGGTCGTCCATGGTCTTTGTGCAAAGGTCCTCTACCGTATTGATTCCGGCACGCTTTAAGCAGTTATAGGAGCGCACACTGAGCTCCAGTTCGTCAATGCTCTTATTTAACTCCGCAGTGGATAAATCCTGTGCATCGGCACCGTTACTGCCCATATCGCGGACGCTGCCTTCCATATCGATAAAAAGCTTCAAGTGAGTCTGTAAAACTCTAGCTGCAAGAGATACAGCTTCCTCCGGTGCCAGTGTTTTATCCGTACTGACATCTAAAACCAGCTTTTCTTCTTCTCCCTGCTCTTCGATGAAGACATTTACCTTCTTTACCGGAGAGTAAATCGCATCTACCGCAATAACACCGATTGCCAAATCGCTCGTCTCTCGAGTATTCGCTCCGTCATAGCCTCGACCTCTGGTAATGGTCAGCTCCATGTAAAGCTTTGCATCCTCTCCTGAAAGTGTTGCCAAAACAAGCTCGGGATTCATAATCTCCACTTCAGAGCTTACCTTGATATCGGATGCGCGCACAACACCTTCTCCCATATAATCCACATAAGCCATAATCGGCTCTTCGGAGCTTCCTGTATAGCGAACGGCGAGATTCTTCAGATTCATGATAATCTCGGATACATCTTCTTTTACACCCGGAATAGAAGAAAACTCGTGATAGACACTAGCAATCTTGGCTTCGCTTACTGCAGCCCAGGGCATGTAAGAAAGAAGGATTCTCCGAAGAGAGTTTCCCAGTACAGTTCCTTCCCCTTTTACCAGAGAACTACAAACAAAACGTCCGAAGCCCTGTTCCTCTATAAGTTCTTCTACCTCTAATACCGGTTTCATACCTATCTCCATTCCACACTCCTACTTTATCTTTTTTGAAACAAGCTGACGCAGACTCGCTAAGCGACAGTCGTTATAAGTAAAATCATTTCTTTGAGATATCCAATGCCTCTGCCGGACTCTCAAAACAAAAAAATATCCAGCCTATCTATTATACTCATTTTTCGGAAAATTTCGAGCCTTTTTCGCTAAAATAGTAAAGAAAGAAGCCTAAGCTGCGAGATGCTTTCCCTTTTCCATGCTCTCTTCCCGTCTCACAAGAATTTCTTCCATAGAAACATGGAAAAGAACACTCAGCGCATACATATTGTCCAGACTTGGAAGCGCCTTTCCCTGCTGCCACTTATATACAGCCTGCGGCTCCAAGAATCCCATAAAGGAAGCAATATCCTTGACCTTGAGGCCTTTCTCTTTTCTGAGACGTTCAATATTCTTTCCTGTAGCATAAACATCAATTACGGGATATTCCGCTGTTATATAATTTTCCATGAAGAACTCCCTTCCTATTATAAGGCAATGGACGAAGCAGAGCCGTATGTAATAAGCAAAAATACAAGCCTCGAAAGTCCCTTTTCTAAAGCTTATCTGTTAAAAATAAGCGGAAGCTTAATTAGCCAAGCTTCCGCTGTTAAAGAGCTGATGACGGGAATCGGACCCGTGACCTCCGCACTACCAATGCGACGCAC
>CAUTEL010000262.1:0-2523 GCA_963537185.1 uncultured Oribacterium sp.
GCATTGTCCGGTCAATACCTCTATTCCCGAAGTGATTGAACTGTATAAGCAGGGAGAGCTGAAGAAGGCGGGAGAGATTTTATTTGAAAACAATCCGCTTTCCGCAATCTGTGCACTGGTCTGCGAGCATGAAAAGCAGTGTGAGGGAAACTGTATTCGCGGGATTAAAAGCGTTCCCATTCCGTTCTATAAGATGGAGGAAGAAATTTCCTTACAATATCTGGAGGAACTGCAGTTTGAAAAGGGCGCTGAGGATAAAGAACGAATCGCTGTAATCGGTGGAGGTCCTGCCGGAATGACCATCGCCCTTTTGTTGCAAAGAAAGGGGTACAAAGTCACCATTTTTGAATCTCGCAATCAAATCGGAGGGGTGCTTCGTTATGGTATCCCCGAGTATAGACTCCCCAAAAGAATTATTGATTTATTGGAAAAGCATCTTCTTGATCTTGGTGTGAAGATTCGTCCAAATATTTTGATTGGACCGGTACTGTCTTTAGACAAGCTTTTTGAAGACGGTTATGCGGCTGCTTTTATCGGAACAGGGGTATGGAATCCGAGAACTTTGGGAATTAAGGGTGAGAGCTTCGGCAATGTGCATTTTGCGATAGATTATCTGAAGTCTCCGGAGTTCTATTCTTTAGGAGAAAATGTGGCTGTTATCGGCGCAGGAAATGTGGCCATGGACGCAGCAAGAACTGCGAAACGAAATGGCTCTAAAGTGACTGTAATTTACCGTAAGGGGATGGAAAACATGACTGCCAGTAAGAAGGAAATAGCAGAGGCAGAAGAAGATGGCGTGGAATTCCTGCTTTATCATGCTCCGGTGGAAATTACAGATGAGGGTATCATTTTAAAGCATCAAGAAGAGGGGATTTTGGAGGAAGAAGTATTCTTTCCGGCAGACAGTATTATTGTAGCCATAAGTCAGAATCCCAGAGCGAATATTGTGTCCAATACGACGGAACTGGAAACCAATCACGCAGGGCTCCTCCTTGCCGATGAAAAAGGAAATACGACAAAAGAAGGAACCTTTGCATCCGGAGATGTGGTTACCGGGGCCAGAACTGTTGTAGAGGCGGTACACCAAGCTAAAATTGTGGCAGCAGAAATAGAAGAATATTGCGCAAAAAAAAGACTGTAGTAAGCTGTGATACGTAATAAGAGAGAAAGATAAAGAAACGGCAACACAACAAAAGCCCGGACTACGAGGTCCGAGCTTTTTGAATTCTTTATTATTTTTCCCAGGGAAGCTCCGGCTTTCCAAAGTGTCCATAAGAAGAAACAAGATTGTAATCTACATTTAAAAGGTCTAAACGAGTAATGATTCCCTTCGGGGTCAGATCATAGCTGTCGAGGACGGAGCGCCAGATATTTCCTGCCGGTTCTTTTTCCGTACCGAAGCAATCCAGGTAAAGGGATACGGGCTCTGCCACACCGATTGCATAAGCAAGCTGTACTTCACAGCGATCGGCTCTACCGGAGGATACGATGTCACGAGCTACCTTTCTTGCCATATAGGCTGCAGAACGGTCTACCTTGGAGGGGTCCTTTCCGGAGAAGGCTCCGCCGCCGTGATGTGCGGCTCCGCCGTAAGTGTCGGCAATGATTTTTCTGCCGGTCAAGCCGGAATCGGCAAAGGAAGATCCTAAAACAAAACGGCCGGTGGGATTTACCAAGATGCGGAAATCGGTGTTCAGATTCATTTCTTCAGCGGTTTCGTGCATGATTTTTTCAATAATCGCACGCACTTCATTTAAACTAGCCGACTCACTGTGCTGGCTGGAAATGAGGAAGGTATCGATTCTATGCTCCTTGTAGTCAAAGCTGACCTGAGCCTTGGCATCCGGCTTTAGGACGGCAAAATCATTTTCCAAATTAAATGCGCGGAGCTTCTGCAGAGCTCTTGTGGAAAGCACATAGGGAAGCGGAAGCATTTCTTCGCTTTCTTTTGTAGCATATCCGAACATCATCCCCTGATCGCCGGCGCCGTCGTGATCTACGCCCATGGCGATGTCGGGAGATTGTGCAGAGATAAGTTCCTGCACCTTGTAGTTTTCCAGCTCCTTAAGTCCGATATTTTGAAGAACACCCATAACCAGCTTCTGATAATCAGGAACATAATTGGAAGTGATTTCACCTAAGATAATGATATCATAATCCTTAATACAAACTTCTGCGGCAATTCTTGCCTTCTTATCGTGGGAAAGAATATCGGTCACAATGGCATCACTGATTTGATCACAGATTTTATCGGGATGTCCGTTAGATACTTGTTCTGATGAAAATAACATATTTTTCCTTTCTTTGCCTTAAGGCAATCACATAATAGACGCTTTCTGCGTGGGAATCATGGAAATAAAAAAGCCATTGGGCGACGCCAATGGTTCATATCAAATCTTATTGATCGAAACAATTGCTTCGCTCAGGTTAGCACCTTCCTTTACAAGGGGTTGCTGCGGTTTCATCGCTCCTATGTAGCTCCACCGTCTCTGAATAAGGTATTAAATTGTGAAAGTATCGTAG
>CAUTEL010000263.1:0-2512 GCA_963537185.1 uncultured Oribacterium sp.
TAGATTTGGTTTTACAGGAAAATGTAGATGCCTTATTTCTGATGGGACAGATTTTTCATCTCCCTCCCTTGCAAAAGGACTTGGAATACCTGCATAAACTATTTCAGAAGATTCCCTTCTGTCATGTTTTTTTGTTTTGCAAAAAGACGGAAGAAAATTACTTTCTCCGAAGCTTCTCTTTTTCGGAAAATGTACATGTTTTCACAGAAGAGCAGAGTAAATTCTATCTCCCGGAACCGGAAATGGAGATTTTAGCCATGCAAGAAAAGGACTTCTCCTTTTCCTCTGCGGAATCCTTTTCTTTGGAACACGGAGATGCCATTCCTATCCTGCTTTGGAACGAAAGAAGGGCCGAAGAATTTTTATCCCTTGAGAAGGCACAAAACAGTGAGAACGCAATAGCCGCTAAAGAAAGTCCGCTAGCCTTCCTTCCTTTTTCCTATATTGCCTTAGGTGGCGAAAGCAAGAGAAGCGTTTTTGCCAATGGGAAAGCTGCTTTCCCCGGTTCTCCGGAACCTCTAAGCGCTGAAAACACCGGTGAGTACGGTGTATATTTGGGAAGCATTCACCCCATCACAAAGAGATTGGAAAGCCTTTCTTTTTTCCCGATTTCCACCCTTCAATATGTTACCCTTCATTTGCAGCTGGATCCCAGCGTGGGGCAGGAAGCCCTGAAGCAGGGACTTTTAAAAAAGATTGAAGAACGGGGAAAACAGAATATTTATAAAATCCGCTTTAGCGGAAAAAGAGATCCGGAAACCAAGGTGGATCCGAGTTTATTCCCAAAAGAGCTGCGCATCGTAGAATGCTTGGATGAAACCCTTCCCCAGTATGATTTTTATGCTCTATATAAAGAACATCAACAGGATATTTTGGGGTTCTTTATTCGTTCCTACTTAAAAAAAGATCTGGAGGACTTAAGCCCTATGGAAAAGCAAAGTCTTTTTTACGGCGTTTCCGCCCTTCTGGAAGGAGGAAAGTCATGATACTGGAAAAATTGTATATCGATGGCTTTGGGAAATTTTCCGATTATTCCCTGAACTTCTCCCCTTCCATTCAGATTTTGTACGGAGAAAATGAGGCGGGAAAAAGCACCATTCATGCCTTTATTCAAGCCATGCTCTACGGTATCCCCAAGGGAGCCAGTAAAAAAGAAGTCTTTTTCCAATACCGCCCCTTTTCCAAGGCACTGGGCTTTGGAGGTTCTTTGACCTTTTCCCATCAGGGGAAAAGCTATTGTGTACAAAGGGACTTTTTACAGGGAGGAGAAGCCCATATTACTATTCTCCCCCAAGGGGAAAAGCTATTTGAAGGAGAGAGCTTTTTACAGTCCGTCCTTTCCCCATTTTCCTTAGAGAGCTTTAAAAATACCGTATCCATACGACAGCTGAAGTCCTCCACCGAGCGGGAAATGGTTTATGAATTACAAGCTATGCTTTCCAATTTCCAAGAAAGCGGCAATGTGGAGCTTAACCCTCAAGCAGCTTTGGACTACCTAGAGCATGAAGAAGAAAGGCTAAGAGAAAAAATGATTCCGGATGCAACAAAACGATACTCCGGTCTCTTAGGAGAAGTGAAAAATACCCATAGGAGTCTCTCCCTTTTAGAAGCTGAAGAAACCCAATTTTCAGAGGAAAAATCCCTCAAAGGATTAGCTCCGGAAGAAGCGATGATAGAAGAAACAGATAGAGAGGAAACAGATGGAGAAGAGATAGATGGGAAAAGAAAAGCCGGAGAAGAATCCTTTGAAAAGAACAGCTCTCCAGTAAAGAACTGTATTTTGCAAGAGGGATCTTTGGAGCTACAGCGGAAAGTGGCGGAAATAGAAGAAACTCGCGAAGAATGGAACAGACTCTCCTCTCTTTTGGAAAAAGAGGGCTTAAGCAACAAAGAGGAACTTTTGCTGGAACAGGAGAAAATGCTGCAATACCTCAGTCATGAACAGGAAGAAAAGGAACTGGGCAAAAGCTCTATCTTCCTTTATCCCCTCTTCTGCTTCTTCGCCCTTTGCTTTGCTGTTTTGACCACACTAAGCTTTCTATATGCCTATACCAGTGTTGCCCTGCCCAGATTTCCCTTCTTTTCCATGGGCTTCTCCGCATACCTGTATCCCTTCTTCTGTGCTTTTTTACTCTTCCTTCTTCTGGCTTTATCAAAAAGAAGGATTTTTACACAGCAACAAAGGTGGGTAAAACAAGAGAAGCGGGAATTTGAAGAAATTCTGGCCAAGAGAAACATTTCCACCTTCCTACAGTTCCAAAATAGCAGCAAAGAGGAACTTCGTGAAGAAGGTTCATCCTATACCCAGGCAAAGGTATTACAATATTACAATACTCTTTTGGAAAAATGGGGAGAAAAGGAAGAATTGGAAAAAAGCTTAGCTCTTTTGGAAGAAAGTTATCAAAAAGAAAAGTTACTTTGGCTGGAAACAAGCTACAAAGAAAAACAAAAAGAGCAGCGGGAAGAACTCCTACGCCAATACGGCATCCTACAAAATAAGGCAGATTTAATT
>CAUTEL010000264.1:0-2510 GCA_963537185.1 uncultured Oribacterium sp.
GATAAAAGCATTGATATAGTAAAATTCCGCATCGGAAAGCTCGAGATCCACTCCTCCGAGCGCAGAGATTCCCTTTGCCACCGCTGCCCAGGTAAAGCTCACATAATCATCGATATGCACATCAAGATTTCGTTCCAAGGCGGCGATAGCCTGTTCATGTCCGCCAAGGAAATATGCTTCGTTCATCTTATGGTATTTTCCGTTGCCATTTACTTCGGAATAGGTATCTCTATAAACGGATGTCAGTTTGATTTCTCCGTTTCGCTTATTAATACTTGCCAGCATGATGACATCGGAAAGGGCTCCCGCCTCCTTCGTTCCGTCACGACTATCTAAACCGAATATGGCAATGGTACGATATTTTTTCCCAAAATACGGGGAGATAAAGCGCCAGAGCAGGAAGAATGCACATAAACATAAAAGAAGAAGAAAAACTGCCTTTAAAGGGCCCTTTCTCTTTCGTTTTACTCTTTCTCCTCTTCCGCTTCTTCTTTCATGGCGATAGACTTCGTCCTGCCTGTCCTCCGCCCTGCCGTAATTTCCTTCGTAAGCCTTTCTGCCATATCCTCTGTCAGCCGTTTCTCTATGACTTTCTCTTCGGTTTATGGGAATATCCAATTCCTCAAAATCTTCTTTTTCCCTGCTGTAAGTTCGGCTTCTTGCCGTTCGTCTTTTTCTGCTGTCCAATTTCTTTCCTCCCGAAAATTTCTTTCTGCATTATAGCAAAGCTCCTTGTCCTAGAAAAGTCGCTTTAAGAATATCTACAAGTTTTCGCAAGAGAAAGTTCACAAGATGGAAGTGATACTCGTTATAAGCAAAAGAAATGGACAAGATAGTCTCCTATCTCATCCATTTCATAGGTCTAGCCTGTTATTTTAAAATTCTAGCACTTCGGGCCGGCATTTTTTAAGCTCTTGCCAAGCTCGGTATTCTCATACTTCTTAAAGTTCTTAACAAATCTTCCTGCAAGATCCTTTGCCTTGTCTTCCCATTCCTTAACATCACTGTAGGTATCTCTCGGATCCAGAATCTTCGGATCCACACCGGGAAGTGCTGTCGGAACCTCGAAGTCAAAGAACGGAATGGTCTTAGTCTCTGCCTTTACAACATCACCGTTTAAGATGGCATCGATAATTCCTCTGGTGTCCTTAATGGAAATTCTCTTTCCGGAACCGTTCCAACCTGTGTTTACAAGGTATGCCTTTGCACCGGTCTTCTTCATCTTCTTAACGAGCTCCTCAGCATACTTTGTGGGAGGAAGCTCAAGGAATGCCTGTCCGAAGCAAGCGGAGAAGGTCGGTGTCGGCTCGGTAATGCCTCTCTCCGTTCCTGCAAGCTTTGCCGTAAAGCCGGAAAGGAAGTAATACTCGGTCTGCTCCGGAGTAAGGATGGAAATCGGAGGCAGAACACCGAAAGCATCAGCAGAAAGGAAGATAACATTCTCTGCATCAGGTGCTGCGGAAACCGGACGAACAATCTTTTCAATATGGTTGATCGGATAGGATACACGAGTATTCTCCGTTGTGCTTCCGTCTTTAAAATCAATCTTTCCGTTGGCATCTACAGTTACGTTCTCTAAAAGAGCATCTCTCTTAATCGCATTGTAGATATCCGGCTCGGAGTCCTTATCCAGGTCAATAACCTTTGCGTAGCATCCGCCCTCAAAGTTAAATACTCCGTTGTCGTCCCAGCCGTGCTCGTCATCACCGATTAAAAGTCTCTTCGGATCGGTGGAAAGGGTTGTCTTTCCTGTTCCGGAAAGACCGAAGAAAATAGCGGTGTGCTTTCCGTCCAAATCGGTATTTGCGGAGCAGTGCATGGAAGCAATTCCCTTAAGCGGCAGGTAGTAGTTCATCATGGAGAACATCCCCTTCTTCATTTCTCCGCCATACCAGGTGTTTAAGATAATCTGCTCCTTGCTTGTGATATTGAACATAACGGCAGTCTCGGAGTGCAGTCCCAGCTCCTTATAGTTCTCTACCTTAGCCTTGGAAGCGTTATATACGATGAAATCCGGCTCAAAGCTCTCCAGCTCTTCCTTAGAAGGCTGAATAAACATATTGGTAACAAAGTGAGCCTGCCAAGCTACTTCCACAATGAAACGAACTGCCATTCTGGTGTCCTTGTTTGCACCGCAGAAAGCATCCACTACGAAGAGACGCTTATTGGAAAGCTCCTTCTTGGCAAGTTCTTTACAGCATGCCCATGCCTCTTCCGATGCAGGATGATTATCGTTCGGATATTCCTCGCTTGTCCACCATACGGTGTCCTTGGAATTCTCATCCATTACGATATATTTATCCTTGGGAGAACGTCCGGTATAAATTCCGGTCATTACATTTACGGCACCCAACTCACTGACTACGCCCTTTTCATAGCCAACTAAAGTATCCGCCGTCTCCTCTTTGAATAATGTTTCGTAAGAGGGGTTGTGTACGATTTCCGTCGTCCCTGTAATGCCATACTTCGTTAAATCCAAATTTGCCATATTCTTCTCCTTCTTTCTTGAA
>CAUTEL010000265.1:0-2508 GCA_963537185.1 uncultured Oribacterium sp.
AACAAAAAATGGAGGAGCAGAACTTGAAGAGAAGAATCAGCTTATGGCAGAAAATATTTATTACCGGTATGATTCCGGTATTTATCGTCTCCGTACTTCTTAGCCGTTCCTCCTTTGACCGTCTTAAAAAGACAGCCTATACCCTTTCGGAAAATGCGATAGCCAATCAGGTAAAAAGAATTGATTTGAACTTAAACACCAGAATGAATCTGATTGAATCCTCCCTCCAATCCCTTGCAGACAGCATTTCCTCGAACTCCACTGAAGATGGCACACTCTTGGAATCCGCTATTTCTCCGGAGCTTAATGCCCAAAACATGATTGCTCCCTTCTCGGAAATCCGCGCTGCCGTTATATCTCTAGACGGAGAACGGATTTATTCCACCGACGAAAGCCGAGAGATTAACAAGGGGCAGATTGCCGGTATATTGGAAGAAATCAAGGAGAATCCCGACAAATCCGTTTTTTCTCGAGGAGGTAGCTCGGTTTTTGTCAGCAGAGACAGCTCCAAGAGTCTTCTTTTATACAAAGCCGTCACCAAGAACGGAAAAACCATAGGAGCCGTTTTTTTCGAGCTCAGCTATCGCATGATGGGCTACAATATTTTGACACAGCAAAGAATCCAGCAAAGTCAAACCAGCTTCCTGTTAAATGAAGCAAAGCAGGTCGTTTACGCGGATAATTATCTGCCGGACAATGTACGAAAAGCCCTCATCACAAGCTATCTGAGCGGTTCCAGACGAACCGTTTTGGAAATTGACGGAAGATCTTATTTTGCCTATATGCAGTATAGCGGTTCCACCGGCTGGGTAATCGCAAGCTTTGTCCCGGAAGAAAAGCTGTTCAGTTCTTCGGAACTGCTTAAGCGACAGGCTCTCTCCATGTGGATACTGGGCCTCCTTTTTTCCGGCATCTTCCTGATGATTCTTTCCCACGCCCTGCTTAGACCGGTAAAACATTTAAAGGAAGCCATGAACGCCGTACAAAGAGGCGATTTGGCCGTCACGATAAAACGCAGCAGCAGCGATGAAATCGGAGATTTGAGCTCCTCCTTTAACTATATGCTTAAGGCCTTAAATGAGCAGATTGATAAAAGCTACAAGCAGGAGATTGCAAGACAAAACGCGGAAATGAAAGCTTTACAGGCACAGATCAACCCTCACTTTCTCTACAATACACTGGATTCCATCAACTGGATGCTCCTTGAGCGCGGCGAAGAGGATATCAGTAAAGTCGTTATCTCACTCGGAAAGCTCATGCAGTACAGCATAGGGAAGAGCAGTGCCATCGTTCGCTTAAAAGACGAATATATGAATATTCATAACTATCTTCTACTACAAAAAAATCGAATTGAGGATAAGCTTAGCTACACTCTCCTTTCCAATCCGGAGTTTGAAAATTATCCCATACCGAAGCTAATCCTGCAGCCTCTTATCGAGAACTCCATCATTCACGGCATTATCCCCTGCGACCGCCCCGGGACCATTCGTGTCGCCACCGATGCCGTAACACACGGCTTAATGATCACTATCGAGGATAACGGTATAGGAATGGACGAAGAAGAGCTCAAGCATTTTATGGAGCTTTGCTATAATGAAGGCAGCAATCAAAATATCGGAGTGCAAAATGTCATGAAACGCCTTTTCCTCTTCTACGGAAAAGATGTAGAGATTAATGTAAACAGTAAAAAGGGTAAGGGAACCTGCATTCAGCTGATTCTCCCTGAAAGAGAGGATAGAGAAATTGAAGATCGTAATCATTGATGATGAGCCGAAAACCAGAAACGGCTTAAATCGCATTATCTCAGCGCATGAAGGCTGGACCGTTGTACAGTCTTTTTCTTCCGCGGAAGAAGCTATCGCCTATCTAAAGGAAATAAGCGTCGATGTCGTCATTACCGATATCCGCATGCCCGGAAAGAACGGTCTTGATATGATTGCGGAGCTCCATGAATACGCACCCAAAACCAACTTTATCATTTTGAGCGGCTATGAGCTTTTTGAATATGCCAAGCGTTCTATCGACCTGAAGGTACGAAAATTCTTGGTAAAGCCCGTATCCCCTTCCGAAGTGAGGGAAATACTGGAGCAGATAGAAGCGGAATTGACAGAAAAAAAGCCGGAAAAAAAGACAAATCCCGTGCCTGCCGAAACCAATAACCTCCTTGTGTACCGTGCCAAGGAGTATGTGTACTTGAATTACAAAAATAAATGTTCCCTAAAGGATGCCGCTTCTGTCCTTTTTGTTTCTCCCAATTATCTTTCTAACCTTTTTAAGGAGAAAACGGGAGAAAATTTTTCCACCTTCCTTATGAATGTTCGTATGGAAAAGTCTTTGGATTATCTTCCGGATGTTAAGTATACGATTTCCGAAATCTCCGAAATCGTAGGCTTTACCGATTACCGCTACTATTGCACCGCATTTCGGAAAAAATACGGAGAAACACCCAAAAATTATCGAAACTCTCAGCTGCTCCATAAAAAGAATAGCGAAAGCTGAATATAGAAT
>CAUTEL010000266.1:0-2505 GCA_963537185.1 uncultured Oribacterium sp.
TAATTCTTTGGAAATTTGAAAATCAAAAAAGCACCTGCAAAAATGCAAGTGCCTGCCTATTTCACAGTGGACAATCCATATGCACATCTCTAACCCCTGATTCTCACGCCATTTGCTTTCCTCCCGTTTCCTATTGTTCTGTATTCTTGTGCATGCAGTCCCAAGCCTTCGGAAGTCGCACGTTTCTTGCCTTCTCTTCCGTGTCCTCCCGTTCATCATAGCCGTCATAAGGGGCAGTCGGATCATGCGGTTTTTGTTTTTTCCCGGAGATACAGAGCTTATCCTTGTGTCGAAATGCAAATTCCCGGTCATCCGTCCACCCCGTGTGTCCGCTCACAATAAGCGGATTGCATTTTCTTTCCAGCAGAAGTTCTTCCAGCTTTACGAGAGAACGCTTTGCCAATGCATTGTCTTCGGCAAGAGAATTCAAAAAACTGTATCCCCCATCCGCGCCGAACCAAATCGTATCTCCCGTAAACAAATAGGCATCGTCAATAAGATAAACAAGGTGCCCGTAAGTATGCCCGGGAACAAGAATGGCTTCAATCTTGATATCTTGGATATAAATGACTTCCCTGTCATGAAGTAGCCTCTTCGGATTGTCCAGCTTTACAATAGGAAGTTTGCAAAGCTTGTAGAGGACTCTACGGCGAAGTTCTCCCGTTAGATATTTATTTTCCTCTTCTCCAAGATAAATCTCCGCTTCTCTAAAAAGGCCCTCACTATCCGCTTCCAGAGCTCCGATATGGTCCGTATCCAGATGGGTAAGGAAAATATTTCGAATATCCGAAGCTTTGATATCCAACCACGCCATTTTCTCTGCCAAGCGCTCATAATTGTAGCCTGCATCAATCATAATGGTCGTCCCATTTTTCCTGTAGAAAAAAACGTTGGCAACCCACTCTCTCACCACACAGACCCTCTCATCTATCCATCCGGTATTCAACGGTTTGAAAATCTCTTTTCCACGATACATAAAAGACATGAAAACTTTCTGAAACGAAGAGTCTTTTTTCGACATAGGAATATCCCTCCCATCTATGAAACGAATTTTTGTGCACAAACGCCTGATATAAATAGAATACGCAAAATACAGAAAAAAGATACAAAAAAAGCGAGAGGGGACAAGCCTACACTCCGGCGTCCCTTCTCGCTTTTCTTGTCAACCTATTCCTCTTAAAGCACTCCTCGGTTTCCCGAGGCTCAAAGAAATGCTTTTCCTTTTCCTCTAAACATTTCTTAATCCTCAGATAATCCTCGAAAGAAGACAACTCTCCTGTAAACAGTAAATAGTCCCCTCTATAAACCGAGTCCAGAATCTTGGATGTGCTGTTTTTCTTATAGAAAGTAAAATGGGGATAAAAATGAATTCTGCTCCCGGTTCCGTCGTGTAGCTGAAAATCTATGAAGCCGATTCCCGTATAGGGAATACTCCGGCTTTCTCCTTTTCGATAGTGCAGCACTATTTCCTCTTCATAAAATACAACTTCCACAATATAAGAACGAAAGAAAAACTTATACAGTTCCACGAGAGTAGCAAAACTATAAAGGAGAAGCAGTGCAATGATGAACCAAAGGCTGCTGTCCCATCCCACGTGTGCGTAGAAGAAGAGAAAAAGCCCGGCAAAAAGTAGCAGAACAAAAAGAGCCAAAATAGGATGGGGTGAATAATGGGTAATTTTCCAATGACAATTTCCATTTTCATCCAGGTAGGTATTGCTTTTCATCTGAATTTATTCTTTCGAAGTCTCTTTTTTAGTCTTCCCTATAGACAACGATATAGGCCTTTATATAATCGCTGCCTTCCACAATCGTGAGCGGAACTTCCAAAACGGTATTCCCTGTCTGTCCATTAGAATATTGCGCTCTCTCCTCAGCAGAATAGAAATACATTCCGGCGGAATAGCTGTGTCCGGCTTCTACGGAAAGATCAAAGCTCACCTTTTCCGTTTTGACATTCCTTGTCTTAGCGCCTACCGTTTCCGTGGACTGATAGATTCCTTCGATGGTATGCTGACCGGGGGTTAACGCCACGACGGTTTCCATATCATTTCCCGTAGTAGAGGGCACACTGGAAAGATCTCTTCCGTCGACCTTAATCTGCTTCCCGTAAATATGAAGAACTCCCTTATCCCTGTTGTCTTCCATAAACTTGTCCACCGAATTTGCTCTCTTCTTGCCCATGGAAAGCATTACGACAAAGGCTACCGCCCATACTACTGCTACTACAGCAATGATAATTATGGTTTGTGTTGACATGTCTATTCCTCCTAAAATTTTTCCCTCTTTTCAAAGGCAAGAGTCACCATCAAAAAAACGGAATTTGAATTTAAAAAGTCTAAAATTCATTATAAATTTACTATGCTGAATGTCAATCCGTTTATTAAAGATGCCCTGTAGAGATGTTAAGATAAACCGGTAGAGATGCAAGCTTAAAATTCTCTAATGTTCTTGGCTAGGCTAAATGGAATCATTTCTCCCGCCTTCGTTTTCGTATATGCCGTT